>NZ_CP021378.1:932416-1107645 GCF_002215495.1 Porphyrobacter sp. CACIAM 03H1 | reverse complement strand
GTCTCGCGCAGGCGCGGCCTGCGTCGGGGCGGGCGAGGGCCGCGGCGCAGCGGTCGGCTGGGGACGCGGCACCGGCGGCGAGGGCACACGCTCGGCTGCCGGTGCGGGCGCCGGCGGCGCGGGCGCGGGATTGTCGGCGAGGGTCGGGGCGATCGAAGCCCTGCTTTCCGCGACCGGGTCGGGCGAGGCAGCCTCCAGCCCGACTTCGGTCGCAAGGCTCACCGTCATCCGCTCGGGAAAGACGGAAACCTCGCTGCGCACCGTCTGCAACGCGAGCACGCCGACCAGCGCCGCGTGCAGCAGCACTGCGGCGGCAAGACCGACCTTCTCGTCGTTGCGAAGCGCAAGCTCTCCCATCACCTCACTCGCGTTATGGAGCCGAAACTGAACCCTCGGTGACCAGCGAGATCGAGGTGAAGCCCGCCCGGCCCAGTTCGCCCATCACCTGCATTACCCTGCCGTAATCGAGGCTGCGATCGCCGCGCAGCACGATCAGCGGCGGCTCGCCCCCGCGATCCAGCGCCTCCAGCGCTGCGGGCAGCCCGCCTGCGGGAACGGCATCCTCCTCGATATAGATCGTGCCCTGCCGGTCGATCGAGATGGTGATCTGGTCCGGCTGCTCCTCGACCGGCGCGGCGCGGCTTTCGGGCAGCTCGACAGGCACGCCGACCGCGGGGAGCGTCACCGTCACCATGAAGATGATCAGCAGCACCAGCATCACGTCGACCAGCGGCGTGACGTTGATCTCGGCCATCGCGGCGCGGCGGGTGCGCTTGGAGCCTTTGCGGCGGGAAGACAGGTTCATGGCCATCGCTCAGCCCTCCCCGTTCATGTCGAGCGAAGTCGAGACACCAGCGCGACAGCCTCTCGACTTCGCTCGAGGCGAACGGATGTCGTGACTTTCCATCAGGCGCGGTCCAGCTCGCGGCTGAGGCCGGTGTGGAGCCTGTCGGCGAACCGCTGCAGCCCCGCCTCGTAGCGGTCCACCGATCCGCCGAAGCGGTTATAGGCGATCACCGCGGGGATCGCGGCGAACAGGCCGATCGCGGTGGCGAACAGCGCTTCGGCGATGCCGGGGGCGACCACGGCGAGGCTGGCGCTCTGCTGCGCGCCGATCTGGAAGAAGGAGTTCATGATCCCCCAAACCGTGCCGAACAGCCCGACAAAGGGCGCAACCGAGCCGACCGTGGCGAGGAAATTGAGCCGCCCGGCGAGTTCGTCGGCTTCTTCCGCGATCTGGCTGTCCATTGCGGCGGCGATCCGCTCGCGGGTGGCGGCGCGGTCGACCGGCTGCTTGGCGGTCGACTTCCTCCATTCGTCGAGACCGGCGGCAGCGACGCGGGCGGCGGGGACTTCCTTCCTCACCTGCTTGGTCAGCAGCGCCTCGCGGTCGCGCTGGTCCCAGAACTCCGCCTCGTATTCGGCCGATTTCTTCGCAAGGCCGCCGATGCGCAGGGAAAAGGAGACGATGATCATCCACACCCAGATGCTGGCAAGGATCAGCCCGACCATAACGCCTTGCACGATGATGTCGGCCTGGAGGAACAGTTCGACCGGGTCGAGCCGGGTCGGGGCGGCAGCAGGGGCGGCAGCGGCGAGCAGGGCAAACGTCACGGGGTCAGGTGTCCTTGGTCATGAAGGTCGAGAAGGCGGCGCGCCATTCGGCCGGCTGGCGGCGCGGGCGACCATCTAGCGTGATGAAGCCGACACGCAAACTTGCCTCGCATAATATTTCGTCATCGCGCCGTGCGATCTGGTGCATCCGGCACGATGCCGCGCCAAGCTCGGTGCAGCGCGTCTCGATCACCACATCATCGTCGAGCTTGGCAGGGCGCAGGTATCTGAGATTCACCTCGGAAAGCGCATAGGCCCCCTCTCCCGCCTCGATCGCCGCGCGCTGGTCGATGCCGAGCAGGCGCAGGAGATCGCTGCGCGCGCGCTCGAACCAGCGCAGGTAATTGGCGTGGTAGGTGATGCCCGAAAGGTCGGTGTCCTCGTAATACACACGCACCGCGTAGAGGTGCCGTGCGCCGTCGAGCACGCCGCCCGGGAGAGGGGGCGAAATCATGGGGTGGGGCTCGCAATCATCATCCGGGTCAAAGCCTTCCGCGACTGAAGCTCCGATGAACGGTGCCATGTCAGCGCCGAAGCGAGGGGCACCCTCAACGGCGCGCGATCATCGGCCCCAGCGGCTCGCCGCCGAAGATGTGGACATGGAGGTGCGGCACCTCCTGCCCGCCGTGGCGGCCGATATTGGCGAGGAGGCGGTAGCCCGGTTCGACAAGCCCCTTGCGTCGCGCCACTTCCCCCACCGCGCGCACGAAGCCGGCGATCTCGGCTTCGCTCGCCTTGGCGCTGAAATCGTCCCAGCTGACGTAGCGTCCCTTGGGGATCACCAGCGTGTGCACCTCGGCCTGCGGATTGATGTCCTCGAAAGCATAGGCCCATTCGTCCTCGTAGACCTTCTTGGACGGGATTTCCCCGCGCAGGATCTTCGCGAAGATGTTGGCGTCGTCGTAGGGCAGGGTCGGGTCGATCGGCATTATTCGCTCCGGCTGGCTTTCTCGTCTATGCCCGAAGTGCCCTCGCGGCGTTCAAGTTCCGTGAAAACCGCTCCGAGCGGCACGCCCTTCTCGGCGAGCAGCACCATCAGGTGGAACAGGAGGTCGGCAGCCTCCCCAACCAGTTCCGCCTCGTCCCCCGCGAGCGCGGCGATCACGGTCTCGGTCGCCTCCTCTCCAAGCTTCTGCGCGATCTTGGCAAGGCCCTTGGCGTGGAGCTTCGCCACGTAGCTTTCCTCCGGCGAGGCGGTGAGGCGCTGTGCGATGGTCGCTTCGAGGCGGGCAAGGGTTTCGGACACGTGGCTCTTTCTCGTCATTGCGAGGAGCCGCAGGCGACGCGGCAATCCATGATCGGACCTTTCCGCAATCAGCACGGTCGGTCCATGGATTGCTTCGCTACGCTCGCAATGACGACATTTCAACCGCGCGCCGGTAGCCCTGCCGCGCGGAGCGCCGCGTGGGCCTCGGCGATGGTGTGGTGGCCGAAGTGGAAGATGCTCGCGGCGAGCACCGCGCTGGCGTGGCCCTTGGTCACGCCTTCGACGAGGTGATCGAGGCTCCCGACCCCGCCGCTGGCGATCACCGGCACGCTGACAGAATCGGCAATCTCGCGGGTGAGATCGAGGTCGTAGCCCCGCTGTGTCCCGTCCCCGTCCATCGAGGTGACGAGCAATTCGCCCGCGCCCAGATCGGCCACCTTCCGCGCATATTCGACCGCGTCGATCCCCGTGGGTTTGCGGCCGCCGTGGGTGAAGATTTCCCAGTTCCCCCGCGGCGTGCGGCGCGCGTCGACGCTGGCGACGACGCACTGGCTGCCGAACCGCTCCGCGATCTCGCCCACCAATTCGGGCCGGGCGACGGCGGCGGAGTTGACCGCGACCTTGTCCGCTCCGGCGAGGAGCAGCGCGCGCGCATCCTCGGCGGAGCGCACCCCGCCGCCGACAGTCAGCGGCATGAAGCATACTTCCGCGGTGCGGCGCACCATGTCGAGCAGGGTCCCGCGCCCTTCGTGGCTGGCGGAGATGTCGAGGAAGCACAGCTCGTCAGCACCCGCCGCGTCATAGGCGCGCGCCTGCTCGACCGGATCGCCCGCGTCCTTGAGGTCGACGAAGTTGACGCCCTTGACCACGCGGCCATCGGCGACGTCGAGGCAGGGAATGACGCGGATGCGGACGGTCATTGCGCGCGCGCCCCCATCGCGATCGCCGCTGCCAGATCCAGCCGCCCTTCATAGAGCGCGCGGCCCGTGATCACCCCCTCGATCCCCTCGTGCGCGTGGAGCGAGAGGATGTGGATGTCGTCGAGCCCCTTTACCCCGCCGCTGGCGATCACCGGGATGTCGACCCGGCGGGCGAGGTCCACGGTCGCCTCAATGTTCACGCCCTTTAGCAGTCCGTCCCGCCCGATATCGGTGAACAGCAGCGAGGCAACGCCCGCATCCTCGAAGCGGCGGGCGAGATCGGTGACGGGGACGTCGGAGACTTCCGCCCAGCCCTCGGTCGCAACCATGCCGTCCTTCGCGTCGACCGCGACGACGATGCCGTTCTCCCACTCGCGGGCCATGTCCTTGACGAATTCGGGGTTCTTGAGCGCCGCCGAGCCCATCACCACCCGCGCGACGCCGAGGTTGAACCACCCCTCGACCGCCGCCGCGTCGCGGATACCGCCGCCCAGTTGCACATAGCCGGGGAAGGCCTTGACGATGGCTTCGACAGCCGCCCGGTTGCGACTTTCGCCCGCGAAGCTGCCGTCCAGATCGACAACATGGATATGCTCCGCCCCTGCCTCGGCGAAGATCAGCGCCTGCGCGGCGGGATCATCGCCGTAGATCGTGGCGCGATCCATGTCGCCTTCGGCAAGGCGCACGACCTGGCCGCCCTTCAGGTCGATGGCGGGGAAGATGATCACGGGAACCACTCCAGAAAGCGCCGGAGGGTCGCAAGGCCATAGGCCTGGCTCTTCTCCGGATGAAACTGCACGCCGAGGATGTTGTCGCGGGCGACCGCAGCCACCAGCCCTTCGCCGTGGTCCGTCATCGCGGCGATATGGTGGGGCTCGGTCGCGGCGAAGTGGTAGGAGTGGAGGAAGTAGGCCTCGCCCTCATCGATCACCGCAGACCCGCGCGCGTGGGGCAGCAAGGCGACATCGTTCCAGCCCATGTGCGGCACCTTGATCGCGGGGTCCGACGGCTCGATCAGCCGCACCTCGCCCGGCACCCAGCCGAGGCCGGGGGTCTCGCCATGTTCGAGCCCTCGGGTCGCGAGCAGTTGCATCCCCACACAGATGCCGAGGAACGGCGCACCGCCGACATGGACACGTTCTGTCATCGCATCGATCATGCCGGGGATCGCGTTCAGGCCCTCGGCACAGGCCCTGAAACTGCCGACGCCGGGCAGCACGATCCGGTCTGCCGCGCGCACGACATAGGGATCGGCGGTGACGGTGACCTCGGCGCCTGCCGCCCTCAGGGCGTTGTGGACCGAATGGAGGTTGCCCGCGCCGTAATCGACCAAGGCAACGACTTCACCCACCGAGCTGCCCCTTGGTCGAGGGGATCGCCCCGCCCTTCCTCGGATCGCGCTCGACCGCCTGCCGCATGGCGCGGGCGAAGCCCTTGTAGAGGCTCTCGCAGATGTGGTGATTGTTGGTGCCGTAGAGCAGCTCCATATGGAGCGTAATGCCCGCGGCTTGGCTCACCGAGTGGAACCAGTGCTCGATCAGCTCGGTGTCCCATTCGCCGAGCTTCTCCTGCGTGAACTTCGCCTTCCACACCAGATAGGGCCGCCCGGAGATGTCGAGCGCCACGCGGCTCAGGGTCTCGTCCATCGGCGAATAGGCCGCGCCGTAGCGCCCGATCCCGGCCTTGTCGCCGAGCGCCTGCGCGATGGCCTGACCGAGCGCGATCGCCGAATCCTCGGTGGTGTGGTGCTGGTCGACATGGAGGTCGCCCTCCACCTTCATCGTCACGTCGATCAGCGAATGGCGGCTGAACTGTTCGACCATGTGATCGAGAAAGCCGATGCCGGTCGACACGTCATAGGCGCCGGTCCCGTCGAGATTGACGGCAATGGCGATCTTGGTCTCGGTGGTGTTTCGCTCAACCGAGCCGGTGCGGGCGGGGATGCTGGCCATGAACCGGCGCTATAGTCCGCTTGGGGCGCAAGACAAGCGTGGGCCGCATCGCCCGGCTGACTGTCAATCCGGCGAGACATTTCAATTCAAAGCCCCTTGACCAAGGCCCCGCGCCGCGCCACGAATCCGGTCAGCCATGAACAGCGACACGCCCGACAGCCTGATCCCCTACGATGAAATCGTGCAGGAAGCCCTGCGCGCCGTGGTCGGCCGGGTGCTCGGTTCGATTGTCAGCGGCGGCGGCACGCTGCCGGGCGCGCACCATTTCTACATCACCTTCAAGACCGGCGCGCCGGGCGTCAGCATCCCGCCGCACCTGCGCGAACGCTTCCCCGACGAGATGACGATCGTGCTCCAGAACAAGTTCTGGGATCTCGAGGTGCTGCCGCAGAGCTTCTCGGTCAGCCTCACCTTCAACCAGGTGCCGGCCAAGCTCACCATCCCCTTTGCCGCGATCACCGCCTTCGTCGATCCGGCGGTGGATTTCGGCCTCCAGTTCCAGGCGGCGGTCGAGGAGCTCGAGCCGGAAGCGCACGAGGATGCCGAGAACGACGGGCCCGACACCGACCCGGACGGCTCGAACGTCGTCAGCATCGATTTCGGGCGCAAGAAATAGGCCGCCATGGCGGGGGGCAAGCGGGCGAAGGCGGGCAGGCGCGGCAAGGCCGAAGCACCCGTAGCGGGCGCCGGCGACAGTCCCGCTCCCGGCCCCGGCGGCGTGCCGCTGCCCAGCCCCGTTGCGGGCACCAACCTCATCATCGCCGACATCGTCCTGCGCGCCGCGGGCGGGCTGCTGCGTGACCGGCTGGAAAAGGGCCTGCTGGTCAGGAGCTACGATACCGCCAAGGCCGAGAAGCTGGTCGATGGACGCGGCGTCGCGACCAGCCTCGCGCTCTACGGGGCAAGCCGCCTCGCCCGCCGCTCGCCGCTGGGACTCGCGGTGGTGGCGGGCGGACTTGCGGCCAAGGTCTTCTACGACCGCGGCAAGCGGCTCGAGGCCAAGCGCCGCGCGAAAACGCGGCCGGGCAGCGAATCCTGACCGCCCCTTGATTTCGCCCGTCCGGTTGGTGCAACGGGGCCTATGGGCGACTCCTCACACGATCCTGCCGACACGCTCCAGCGCCGGGGCCTGATGTTCATCCTGTCCTCGCCCTCGGGCGCGGGCAAGACCACGCTGTCGCGGATGCTGCTGAAGGAGGATCCCGAGATCAAGCTGTCGGTCTCGGCCACCACCCGCCCCCCGCGCCCCGGCGAGATCGACGGGGTGCATTACCACTTCGTCACCGACGCGACCTTCGACCGGATGGTCGAGGAGGACGACTTCTATGAATGGGCGCACGTCTTCGGACACCGCTACGGCACCCCCAAGGGGATCATCCGCGCCGCGCTGAAGGAAGGGCAGGACTTCCTGTTCGACATCGACTGGCAGGGCACCCAGCAGCTCTACCAGAAGGACCAGCAGGACGTGGTGCGGGTGTTCATCCTGCCCCCCTCGATCGACGAGCTCCACCGCCGCCTCAAGGGCCGCGCCACCGACAGCGCCGAGGTCATCGCCGCCCGCATGGAACGCGCGCGGGCCGAGATCAGCCACTGGGACGGCTACGACTACGTCATCATCAACGACGACATCCACCTGTGCTTCGACAAGGTCCGCGCGATCCTCGAGGCCGAGCGGATGAAGCGCCAGCGGCAGACCGGGCTCATCCCTTTCGTGCGCGGGCTGATGGCCTGACTCCGCCTCCCAACCTGGGTCAGGCACCCAGGTTCGGGCGACCCTCCCGTCAGCGGGTAAGCCCTTGCGGCTCACGCGCCAAAACGACAGGGGGATCATCGAATGGCCGGCTGGCAAACCCGCATCGCCGCGAATGCGATCAAGGCCTGCGTTCCGTTTCAGACGCAGCTGCGCAAGCTCAAGCACACGATCAGCCCGCCGGTGCCCGGCCAGCATCACGATCTCGTGCTCGACGGGATCATCGAACAGCTCGCCATGATCCGCAGGGCCGGCGGCAGGATCGCCGGGGCGCGCGTGCTGGAGATCGGCAGCGGCTGGATCCCCGTCGCGCCGCTGATCTACCGCCTCGCCGGCGCGCGCGAGGTGATCCTCTCGGACCAGCACCACCTGCTCCACCCGCGCTCGGTCGAGGCGGCGGTCGCCTTCCTGAAGGCGCGGCAGGACCGGCTGGTGGAGGAGGCCGGGATCGAGCCTTGGCGCTTCGACATGGTCCTTGACGTGCCGCTCGAGGGCGGGCTCGATGCGATGCTTGATGCGCTGGGCCTTGCCTATGTCGTCCCGCTCGACCGCACGACGCTGAAGGGCGGGATCGATATCGCCTACAGCCACACCGTGCTCGAACACATCCCGCCCGCCGCGCTGGCCGAGATCTTCGCGCTGGTCCGCGCACGGCTGGGCAAGGGCGGGCTGTTCTGCAACGGCATTGACAACAGCGACCACCGCCGCGGCTACGACGCGGAGCTCTCGCTGGTCGATTTCCTGCGCTATTCCGAACTCGGCTGGAAGATGCTCTGCATCAACCCGCAGGACTACACCAACCGGCTGCGCCATTCGGACTATGTCGCGCTGCTGGCCGATGCGGGCTTCCGCGTCGCCGACACGCAGGTCCATGTGGCGCAGGGCGCGCTGCAATCGCTGGAGAAGGAAAGCCTGCCCGAGCGCTTCCGCGGCAAGAGCGCCGAGGACCTGTGCACCACCTGGAGCCTGATGCTGGCGCGCGCCTGACGCGCGCGCCAAGCGCGGATCAGTGCTTGCCGCCGGGATCTGCGAAGTGGCTCGGGAGGTGAGCGTTCACCACCCCGCCGTCGACCGTCAGCGTCTCGCCGACCACATAATCACCCGCGCGGCTGCACAGGTAGATCGCGGCCGCCGCCATGTCCTCGGCCGTGCCGATGCGCTTGGCGGGGATGCCGCTCGCCGAAGCGTCGGGCGCGTCCTTGGCGGCCTTGTTCATCTCCGAGGGGAAGGCTCCCGGCGCGATCGAGGTGACGACGATGTTGTCCTGGATCAGCCGCGCGGCCATGCGGCGGGTGAGCTGGATCACGCCGGCCTTCGAGGCCTGATAGGCGTAGGTCTCCCACGGGTTGATCCGCTGACCGTCGATCGAGGAGACGTGGATCACCTTGGCCGGGCGCCCCTGCCTGCCGCCCTCGACCAGCAGGTCGTGGAGCTTCTGGGTGAGGAAGAACGGCGTCTTGACGTTCAGATCCATCGTCCGGTGCCAGCCGGCCTCGGAGAACTCCAGATAGGGCTGGCCCCAGGCCGCGCCCGCGTTGTTGATGAGGATGTCGAGGTGCGTTTCGCGCGCCTTCAGCTCGTTGGCGAGCGCCACCATGCCGTCCATCTGGCTGAGGTCGGCGGGGATGCCGATGACCTTGTCGGCGCCGAACTCGTCGATGGTCGCCTGCATCTGCTCGATCTTGCGCGCCGAGATGTAGACCCGCGCGCAGCCCGCCGCGAGCAGGCCCTCGACGAACATCTTGCCGATCCCGCGCGACCCCCCGGTGACGAGGGCGATGCGGCCTTCGAGGCTGAAAAGCGATTGAATGTCCATGTTTCTCTCCAAACTCCCCTCCCGCTTGCGGGAGGGGTTGGGGGTGGGAATGGGCCGGGAAGGCCCACCCCGCTGCGACTAGCCAGCAAGCTGGCAAGTCTCGCTCCCCTCCCGCACGCGGGAGGGGTGGTGAAGGCTCAATACCCGCTCAATTCGGCCACGCGGTTCGCGTGGAAATGGGCATCGCCCAGGAATTCGGCCAGGGCGCGGTCGCGCTTCATGTAGAGGCCGATGTCGTATTCGTCGGTCATGCCAATGCCGCCGTGCATCTGCACGCCTTCCTGCACCGCGAGGCGGGCGGCCTTGGCGACCTTGGCCTTGGCGACGCTTGCCATGAGGTCGGCATGGGCCGAACCGCCGTCGAGCAACTGCTGCGCCTTGATGGTCGCGGCGCGGGCGATCTCGACCTCGGAATAGAGGTGGCTTGCGCGGTGCTGGAGCGCCTGGAACTCGCCGATCAGTTTGCCGAACTGCTTGCGCTGCTTGAGGTAATCGACCGTCATGTCCATCGCCCCGCGGGCGACGCCGACGCCTTCCGCGGCCGCGCCGACGCGGCCGGCGAGCAGCATCGCATCGAGCACCGCGCGACCGCCGTCGATCTCGCCGATCACGGCATCGCCGTCCAGTTCGACCCCGTCGAGGCGCATATGAGTGGCCATCGAACTGTCGACGAGGCGCACATGATCGTGCGACAACCCGGCAACGTCCTTGGGCACGGCGAACAGCGTGATGCCGTCCGCATCTTCGTCGCCGCCCGAGGTGCGCGCCGCCACCACGACCATGTCGGCGCTGCCGCCGTGGATGACGAAGGTCTTGGCGCCGTTGAGGCGGAACCCGTTGCCCGACTTGTCGGCGCGGGTGGCGATGCGGCTGGGACGATGCTTGGCGGTCTCGTCGATGGCGACGGCAAACACGCTGTCGCCCGCGATCAGGCCCGGCAGGTAGCGACCCTTCAGATCGTCCGACCCGTGCTTCAGCGCCGTCGCGGCCAGCACTGAGGAGGTGAGGAAGGGCGAGGGCGTGAGGTTGCGGCCGATTTCCTCGAGCACGATCCCTGCCTCGACATGGCCCATGCCGAGCCCGCCGTCGGCCTCCTCCACCAGCATTCCGGTGAAGCCCATCTCGGCCATCTGCTTCCAGAGGGCGTGGCCGAAGCCGTCCTTGCAGTTGCGGTCGCGCCAGTGGCGTAGCTGCTTGGCGATGTTGCCTTCCTCGGCCATGAAGCCGCGTGCGGTGTCGGCGAGCATCGCCTGATCTTCGTTGTGATACAGGGGCATTCGAATTTCCTCTCCCAAACCCCCTCCCGCCTGCGGGAGGGGCAGCGAGACTTGCCAGCTTGCTGGCTAGTCGCAGCGGGGTGGGCCTGCGAGCGGTCGTACGTGCCCACCCCCGACCCCTCCCGCAAGCGGGAGGGGAGATTGATTGATCAAGCCCCCGGCAGGTCGAGGATGCGCTTGGCGATGACGTTGAGCATCACCTCGCTGGTGCCGCCCTCGATCGAGTTGGCCTTGGTGCGCAGCCAGCTCTTCGACGGCTTGCCGCCTTCGGTCGCCTCGCTTTCCCATTCGAGGCTGCGCGAGCCGCCGACCGCCATCATCAGCTCGTGGCGGCGCTTGTTCAGTTCCGTGCCCGCATACTTCATCATGTTGGGCTGCGCGGGGTGGGCCTTGCCGACCTTGATCTCGTCGAGGAACTTCTCGCCCATCGCGGCATAGGCCAGCGCGTCGACGTCGAAATTGGCGAGTTCGGCGCGCAGCACCGGGTCGAGGTCGTCGCCGAGCCTGGCCGCATGGCGCTTCATCATCGCGCCGATCGCGGCCTGGCGCTCGCCGCCGTCCGCGCCCGAGATCATCTCGCGCTCGTGGCCGAGGAGATACTTGGCGACATCCCAGCCGCGGTTGATCGTGCCGACATAGGCCGGCACGTCATCGCCATAGGACTTGGGCACCTTGACGTTGTCGAAGAAGGTCTCGCAGAAGGGCGAGGAGCCGCTGATCAGCTTGATCGGCTTGGTGGTGACGCCTTCGCTCGCCATGTCGAACAGCATGAAGGTGATGCCGCCATACTTGTTCTCCTTGTCGGTGCGGACAAGGCAGAAGATCCAGTCGGCGTGGTCCGCATAGGAGGTCCAGATCTTCTGGCCGTTGACGACCCAGTGATCGCCCTTGTCCTCGCCGAAGGTCTGCAAGCTGACGAGGTCAGAACCCGAGCCCGGCTCAGAATAGCCCTGACACCAGCGGATTTCGCCGCGCGCGATCTCGTTGAGGAACCGCTGCTTCTGCCCCTCGGTGCCGAAGTGCAGCAGCGCCGGGCCGAGCATCCAGATGCCGAAGGAGCTGAGCGGCGGGCGCGCGCCGATCTTGCCCATTTCCTCGCGCAGCACCTTGGCTTCCGGCGCGCTGAGGCCCGCGCCGCCATATTCCTTCGGCCACATGGGCACGGTGTAGCCCTTGGCGATGCACGCCTCGAGCCATGCCTTCTGCGCATCGTTCTTGAAGGTGGCGTTGCGGCCGCCCCAGTAGATATCGTCCTCGCCGCGCACCGGCTCGCGCATTTCAGGCGGGCAGTTCGCCTCCAGCCAGGCGCGGGTTTCGGTGCGGAATTGTTCAAGATCGGCCATGACCGACTCTCCTCTCTCGTCTCTCGCTTGACGCTTACGTTAGGAGCAATTTGCACGCCCCTGCAAGCGTCCTTCGCGCAGGCCGGGCAGCGGGCGCGATGCCGTAGCGTCAGGCGCGCGCGGATTGACGGACCGGCCAATCGGTCTAGGTTCGCAACCGAAAAAAGGGAGAGAGAGATTGACCGGATTCGGTCTGGCGGCATGCTCGCGGAGCAGGGCCTCGTGACGGCTGCGCCCGATCCCTTGCCGCTGCGCCTTCGGCTGGTGCACGGCGCGGGCGCCGTCGCCTTCGGGGTCAAGGACAACGGCTTCTCGTTCTTCCTGCTGATCTACTACAATCAGGTGCTGGGCATGGACGCGGGGCTGGTCAGCCTTGCGCTGCTGATCGCGCTGCTGGTCGACGCGCTGGTCGATCCGCTGATCGGCAACCTTTCCGACCGGACCTACACCGCCTGGGGCCGGCGCCTGCCGTGGCTCTATGCCGCGCCCGTCCCGCTTGCCCTCGCCTGGGCGCTGATGTGGAGCCCGCCTGCCGGGGCGGAGCCGAGTTTCCTCGGGCTCGTCGGCATCGCGATTGTCGTGCGCCTGCTGCTTTCGGCCTGCGAGGTGCCCTCGATCAGCCTCGTGCCCGAGATCACGCAGGACTACGACGAGCGCACCACCCTGTTCCGCTACCGCGCGCTCGCCGCATGGATCGGCGGGCTGGGCATGATGGTGCTGGCCTATACCGTGTTCATGCCGGGGGCCGAGGGCATGCTCGACCGCGACGGCTATTTCGCCTTCGGGATCTTCGGCGCGTGCCTGATGGCAGTCTCGGTGATCGGCTCGGCGGCAGGGCAGCACCGGCTGCTGGCGCGCCTGCCCGACCACAAGCCGCCGCCCTTCTCGCTGAAGGTCGCCTTCTCCGAAATCGTCGAGGCCTTTTCCGAACGCAGCTTCCTGATCCTCGCGGCCGGCGCGGTCGCCGCCTATGTCAACCAGGGGCTGCTGTTCTCGATCTCGAACTACCTCAACCTGTTCGTCTGGCGACTGACGCGCGAGCAGCTGGTGCTCTACCCCTTCGTGCTGTTCGCCTCGGTGGTGCTGATGTTCATGGTGATCGGCCCGCTGCACCGCCGCTTCGGCAAGGCGCACACCGCTGCCATCACGGCGGTGGCAGGGGCGGCGGTCGGCTTCGTGCCCTATGCGCTGTTCCTCGCCGGCGCCTGGCCGGAGGTGGGCAGCTACGCCTCGACCTTCGGCTTTTTCGCCTGCCTCATGTTCGGCAACACGCTCGGCGTGGTCTCGATGGTGTCGGCGACCTCGATGATCGCCGAGATCGTCGAGGCTTTCGAGGAACGCACGCACCGCCGCGCCGAGGCGGCGTTCTATTCGGGCAACTGGCTGATTCAGAAATGCGCCACCGGGCTCGGCATCTTCCTGACGGGGCAGATCATCGCCTTCTCGCAGCTGCCCGGCAACGCCGCCCCGGCCGAGGTGACAGGGGACGTGCTCACCCGTCTGGTGCTCGGATTTGCCGCTGCCGGCGTGGTGCTGTCGCTGGTCGCGGCCTTCTGGCTCGCGCGTTTCCCGATCAGCCGGACCGAGCACGAGGCCCGGCTCGGGAGGCTGGCGCACCGCCGCACCGGCGCTGCCGCCAGCCCGCTCGACGAGGCCGCCCGCGCCGATCCGGAGGGCCATTCGATCGGCGCGTGAGGCGCATAAAAGAGAGCTTGGCGGCTCGCGAAGCCTCTGCCACGGTGAAACCAGATTCGATTGCATTTAAGGACGAGAGAGGAACCTCCGCATGGATTTCGAACCCACCGAACGCCAGGTCTACTGGCGCAACCGCGTGCGCGACTTCATCGAGACGCATGTGCGGCCGAACATGGACACCTACAAGCAGCAGGACCTCGAGGGCGACCGCTGGAAGGTGATCCAGATCATCGAGGACAAGAAGAAGCTCGCCAAGGAAGCGGGCATCTGGAACCTCTTCATGCCGCCGCGCAACGACAGCCACCACCATGTCGACGACACCTTCGAATTCGACGGGCCGGGCCTCACCAACCTCGAATATGCGCTGTGCGCCGAGGAAATGGGCCGCATCGGCTGGGCCTCGGAAGTGTTCAACTGCTCCGCGCCCGACACCGGCAACATGGAGGTGTTCCACCGTTACGGCACCCGCGAGCAGAAGGAGGAGTGGCTCCGCCCGCTGATGAACGGCGAGATCCGTTCGGCCTTCCTGATGACCGAGCCCTACACCGCTTCCTCGGACGCGACGAACATCGAGACCCGCATCGAGCGTGACGGCGATCACTACGTCATCAACGGGCGCAAGTGGTGGTCGTCGGGCCTCGGCGATCCGCGCTGCAAGGTCGCGATCGTGATGGGCAAGACCGACTTCAACGCCCAGCGCCACGCCCAGCAGTCGATGGTGCTGATGCCGATCGACACCCCCGGCGTGAACATCATCCGCCACCTGCCCGTCTTCGGCTATGACGATGCCCCCCACGGCCACATGGAAGTCGAGATGAAGGACGTGCGCGTCCCCGTCACCAACATGCTGCTGGGCGAAGGGCGCGGCTTCGAGATCGCGCAGGGGCGCCTCGGGCCGGGCCGCATCCACCACTGCATGCGCACCATCGGCGCGGCGGAAGAGGCGCTGGAGAAGATGTGCCGCCGCCTCCAGGAGCGCGAGGCCTTCGGCAAGCCGGTCTACAAGCACTCGGTCTGGGAGGAGCGCGTCGCGCGCGCCCGCATCGACATCGAGATGACCCGCCTCCTGTGCCTCAAGGCCGCCGACATGATGGACAAGGTCGGCAACAAGGCGGCGAAGCAGGAAATCGCGATGATCAAGGTGCAGGCGCCGAACATGGCGCTGCGCATCATCGACGACGCGATCCAGGCGCATGGCGGCGGCGGCGTGTCGGAAGACTACGGCCTCGCCAAGAGCTATGCCAACCAGCGCACCTTGCGCCTTGCCGACGGGCCGGACGAGGTCCACGCCCGCTCGATCGCGCACATGGAGTTCGCCAAGCACGCACCCCGCCCCGGCCCCACCGCCAACGCCCTGCGCGGCGATCACGGGCGGGCCGCCGAGCCGCAGAGCTTCAGCTCGGGCGACATGGGCGTGGCGCGCTGATAGGCGCGTGCTGACACCGTAACTGAAAACCGTTCGTGTCGAGCGAAGTCGAGACACGCTGGCACGAACGGTTCTCGACTTCGCTCGAACCGAACGGAAAGTATTTCTGATGGCAAAAGCCGCCATTCTCGAAGCACCCGGCCAGGGCCTTCGCATCGCCGAAGTGACCTATGCCGAACCCGGCCCGCACGAGGTCCTGATCGACACCAAGGCCTGCGGCCTGTGCCATTCGGACCTGCATTTCATCGACGGGCACTACCCCCACGCCCTGCCCTGCATTCCGGGGCACGAGGCGGCGGGCGTGGTGCGTGCGGTCGGCTCCGAGGTGCGCACGGTCAAGCCCGGCGATCACGTCGTTTCCTGCCTTTCGGCCTTCTGCGGGCATTGCGAGTTCTGCGTCACCGGCCGCATGGCGCTGTGCCTCGGCGGCGACACCCGGCGCCAGAAGGGCGATGCCTCGCGCATCGCCTTTGCCGACGGATCGCCGGTCAACCAGATGCTCAACCTCTCGGCCCTGTCCGAGCAGATGCTGATCCATGAGCACGCCTGCGTCGCGATCGACAAGGACATGCCCTTCGACCGCGCCGCCCTGCTCGGCTGCGCGGTGACGACCGGCGCGGGGACGATCTTCAACGCCTGCAAGGTGACGCCCGGCGAAACCGTGCTGGTGGTCGGCTGCGGCGGGGTGGGCCTCGCGGTGGTGAACGCCGCGAAGATCGCCGGCGCGGGCAAGATCATCGCCGCCGATCCGCTCCCCGAAAAGCGCGAGCTCGCCAAGGTGCTGGGCGCGACCCACACGGTCGACGCGCTGGCCGATGATGCGGCCAAGCAGATCATCGCCATCTCGAACGGCGGGGTGGACTGGGGGATCGAGGCGGTCGGGCGGCAAGCCTCGGCAGACCTCGCCGTGGCCTCGCTCCGGCGCGGCGGGACGGCGGTGATCCTCGGCATGATGCCGCTCGATTGCAAGGTCGGGTTGTCCGCTTTTGACCTTCTCGGCGGCAAGAAGCTGATGGGCGCGCTGATGGGGATGAACCACTTCCCCGTCGATCTGCCGCGGCTTGTCGACTTCTACCTGCGCGGCCTCCTCGATCTCGACACGATCATCGCCGAGCGCATCCCGCTCGAGGCGGTGAACGAAGGCTTCAACACGATGCGCGCCGGCCATTCCGCGCGCACGGTGGTGGTGTTCGACTGATGACAGACGCTCCCCAGATCGATTTCGACAAGGAAATGGTCGGCACGGTCGAAGTGACCGAGAAGGACGCGCTCGACCTTGCTTCGCTGACCCGCTGGTTCGAGGCCAATGTCGAGGGCTTCGCAGGTCCGATCAGCTACACCAAGTTCAAGGGCGGCCAGTCGAACCCGACCTACCGGATCGACACCCCGGGCGCCTCCTACGTCCTGCGCCGCCAGCCCTTCGGCAAGCTGCTCCCGTCGGCCCACGCGGTCGACCGCGAATATGCGGCGATGACCGGACTCTACCCCACCGGCTTCCCCGTCCCCCGCACCTATGGCCTGTGCGAGGATGTGGACGTGATCGGATCGAAGTTCTTCGTGATGAGCATGGCCGATGGCCGTTCGCTGTGGAACGGCGCCCTGCCCGGCCTCTCGCCCGAGGAACGCCGCGCGCATTACCACGCGCTGATCGACACGATGGCCGATCTCCACCTCAACAAGCCCGATGAGATCGGCATGGGCGATTACGGCAAGCCCACCGATTACTGCGCGCGCCAGATCACCCGCTGGACCAAGCAGTACAAGCTTTCCGAGACCGAGCACATGCCCGAGATGGAGCGGCTCATCGAATGGCTGCCGCAGACCATCCCGCCCCAGAATGCCTCGAGCGTGGTGCATGGCGACTATCGCCTCGACAACGTGATCTTCCACAAGACCGAACCCCGCATCATCGCGGTGCTCGACTGGGAGCTCTCGACGCTGGGCGATCCGATCGCGGACTTCAGCTACCTCATGCTCAACTGGCACAACCCCGCCGATGGCCGCGCCGGGCTGCTGGGGCTGGATCTCGAGGCGCTCGGCATCCCGAGCCAGGAGGAGGCGGTGGAACGCTACGTCGCGCGCACCGGCTATCCGGTGCCGCCGATGGACTGGTACTTCGCCTATAACCTGTTCCGCCTCGCCGGGATCATGCAGGGCATCAAGAAGCGCGTGATCGACGGCACCGCCTCCAGCGCCCATGCCAAGGCGATGAGCGACCGGGTGCGGCCGCTGGCCGAACGGGCCTACCAGTTCGCATTGGCGGCAGGGATGCCCGCGTAAGCCGCTTGCCGAGTTTCGGCCTCAAGGCTAAGCGGCCCGCAATGCACTCCCACTTCCGTTCGCCCTGAGCTTGTCGAAGGGCTGCACTTCCCTTCCTGCACCGGTGAAGAAGAAGGACAGTCCTTCGACAAGCTCAGGACGAACGGGGTCGGTGATGTTTCTTGGAGACCGCCCATGCATGACGACCTGATCGCCGCCATCGAAGCCGCGTGGGAGAACCGCGCCGAGATCACCCCGGGGCACGAGGTGCGCCATGCGGTCGCCGATGCGCTGGCCCTGCTCGATTGCGGCGAGGCGCGCGTCGCCCAGCCCGACGGCAACGGCGGCTGGCAGGTCAACCAGTGGCTCAAGAAGGCGGTGCTCCTGAGCTTCCGGCTCAACGACAACCGCGTGATGGAAGGCGGCGCGGCCGGGGCACCGGCCTATGACAAGGTGCCGCTGAAGTTCGCCGGCTGGGGCGAGAACCGCTTCAAGGACGCGGGCTTCCGCGTGGTTCCGGGCGCAGTGGTGCGGCGCGGGGCGCATATCTCCAAAGGCGTCGTGCTGATGCCGAGTTTCGTCAACATCGGCGCTTATGTCGGCGAGAACACCATGATCGACACCTGGGCGACGGTCGGCTCCTGCGCGCAGATCGGCGCCAACGTCCACATCTCGGGCGGAGCGGGGATCGGCGGCGTGCTCGAACCGCTCCAGGCCGAACCCGTGATCATCGGCGACAACGCCTTCATCGGCGCGCGCGCTGAGGTGGCCGAGGGCGTGCGCGTGGGCGAGGGCGCGGTGCTCTCGATGGGCGTCTATCTTGGCGCCTCGACCAAGATCGTCGACCGCGCCACCGGGAAGGTCTACATGGGCGAAGTGCCGCCCTATGCGGTGGTCGTTCCCGGATCGATGCCCGGCAAGCCCCTGCCCGACGGCACCATGGGGCCGAGCCTCTACTGCGCGGTGATCGTCAAGACGGTCGACGCCCAGACCCGCTCCAAGACCGGCATCAACGAGCTGCTGCGCGACTGAGGCGCCAGCCGGATCGTTCCGGCGCGTTTGCACCCCGCCCTGTCCCTCGCCGGTGAACTCCGGCGCGCGCGCGCGCGTAGTGCCCTGCCCTTACCCGAGCAGGAGACGCCCATGCCCCGACCAGACCGCCGCGCAACCCGCATCGACGAGACCGATGCCAAGGGCGGCAGTAACGAGGGCGTCGTGCGCTGGGTGCTGCTGATCAGCCTCACCCTCGCGATCGTCGCGCTGACCGTCATCTGGGTGACCGGCGCGCTGACCGAGGGTCCGGTGGAAAGCGAAGGCACCAGCACCGGCCGCATCGAGGCCGCGCGCGAACAGGCGCAGGGCGAGGAAGACCTCGCCGAGCAGGCCGATCTCATCGCCCCCGGGACCACCGAGCCCGCCGAAACCCCCGCCGCCACTCCGACCGGCACGGGACCGGGCACCGACTGACGGGGAACCATTCCGCTCCTCCTGCTTTGATTGACGTTACGGAACATGTTTCCGTAACGTAAGGCAATAACAGGGGAGAGCGAGAATGGCAGATCCGAGGGAATCGATCCGCATCAACGACGAAGCCGCACGCGGGGCGGTGAGCAACACCGGCCTGCGCTACGTGCTGGGCTTCAGCCTCGGCTTCGCGGTCATCGCGATGAGCCTCGTCTGGATCATCCCCGCGCTCGCCCGCGCGGCGCACTGATCACGGCGCAGCGGCGGGCGCGCCGATCAGCGTCTCTATCGGCGGCTCGCCTGCCGCGCGCGCGGCATGGGCCTCGGCAGCGCGCATGACGCGCAGGATGTTGCGGCTTGCAATCATCTCCAGCTCGGCCTGCGAATAGCCGCGACGCGCGAGCTCGGTGAACAGCGCGGGGTAGCCGCGCACGTCCTCCATGCCGACAGGGCCGGTCGGCATCCCGTCGTAATCGCCGCCGATGCCGATATGCTCGACGCCCGCCACCTTGCGTATGTGGTCGATGTGGTCGGCGACATCCTTGATGCTGGCCTTGGGCTCAGGATTGGCGGCGACCCACGCCTCCACCGCCTTGGCCGCCGCCGCGGGATTGCCGAGGTGCTCGACCCGAGCCGCCGCGATGACGCCCGCGCGCCGGGCGTCCCACAGGCGCACCTTCTCGTTGATGAAGCGCGGCAGGGCGACCACCATCACCACGCCCCCGTTCTCGGGCAGGCGCTTCAGCACAGAATCGGGCACGTTGCGCGGGTGGCCGGTCACGCCCCGTGCGCCGGAATGGCTGAAGATCACCGGCACCCGCGCCACGTCGAGCGCGTCCATCATCGTCGCCTCGCTGACATGGCTGAGATCGACCAGCATCCCCAGCCGGTTCATCTCGCGCACCACGTCCTTGCCGAAATCGGTCAGCCCGTCGTGCTTCGGCGCATCGGTCGCCGAATCCGCCCAGGGGATGTTGGAATTGTGGGTGAGCGTCATGTAGCGCGCGCCCATCGCGTGGAACTGGCGCAGAACGCCGAGGTTGGAGCCGATCGAATAGCCGCCCTCCATCCCCAGCAAGGAGGCGATCCGGCCCTCGCGCATCGCGCGCTCCACCTCGTCGGCGGTCAGCGCATAGCGCAGGGCATCGGGATAGCGCGCGATCAGGCGCTTGGTGACGTCGATCTGCTCGATCGTCTCCTGCACCGCCTTGGCCTCGTCGGCATTGTGGGGAACGTAGACCGACCAGAACTGCGCCCCCACCTTGCCTTCGCGCAGGCGGTTGAGATCGGTGTGCATGGGGCTGCCCGCCGCGCCCTCGGCGTGTTCGTGCTCGTCGAGCGTGTCGGTGAAGTCGAAATCGTTGATCTGGTTGTTCTCGCGCGAGCGCAGCTGCCCCGGGGCGTCGTTGTGCCCGTCGAACACCGGCGCCGCCTCGAGCGCGGCGCGCGCGGTGGCGGCGGCCTGTTCCTCGCTCACCGGCTGGGCCGCCGCAGGCCCGGCGAGCAGCAGCGCCGCGGCAAGAGCAGCCAGCGAGGGCATGGGACGGACGATCGCGGAGAGTTGCATGGGGGAGGCTCCCGAAGCTAGAGCGCGCGAGGACGCGGGCAAGGAACGACGATGGATAGCGCGGCACGGCTGATCGAACAATTGGGCCTCGCCGCCCATCCCGAGGGCGGATGGTATCGCGAGACCTGGCGGGGCGAGGCCGGGCCGGACGGACGCGCAGCGGGCACCGCCATCGTCTTCCTGCTGCGCGCCGGAGACGCTTCGCACTGGCACAGGGTCGATGCCGCCGAGCTGTGGATATGGCAGGCGGGCGATCCGGTCGAGCTCCGGCTTGCGGCGGGCGATGAAGGCCCGGCGCGCTCGGTGATCCTCGGCAGCGATGTCGCGGCGGGGCAGCAGTTGCAGGGGCTCGTCGCGCCGCACGAATGGCAGGCAGCCCGCCCCCACGGCGAGGCGCGGCACGGCTTCAGCCTCGTTTCCTGCGTGGTGGTGCCGGGGTTCGACTTCGCCGGCTTCACCCTCGCCGCGCCGGGGTGGGAACCAAGCGCGTGACCAGGGAGGTGCTGCGCTGGGTGCTCGCGATCTTCTACCTGCTGGCCGGCATCGTCCACCTCGCGCGGCCCGCGCCGTTCCTTACGATCATGCCCGCATGGGTGCCTGCGCCGGAGGCGGTGGTGCTGTGGACCGGCGTGGCCGAGATCGCGGGCGCGATCGGGCTGGTGCAGCCCTTCTCGAAGAAGCTGCGGCAGGCGGCGGCGTGGGGCCTTGCGCTCTACGCCCTGTGCGTGTGGCCCGCCAACATCAACCACTTCGCGCTCGACATGGCGAAGCCGGACGGCGGGCTCGGCCTTGCCTATCACGTGCCGCGGATGTTCGCGCAGCCGGCGATCATCTGGCTCGCGCTGTGGGTGGGCGAGTGCCTGCCGCTGCGCCGCAAAACCGCATGACGCCCGAGCAGGCGATCCTCGCCCTCCTCGCCGAACGCTCGGCAGGCGCGACGATCTGCCCGAGCGAGGCCGCCCAAAGGCTCGCAGGGCCCGGGGGCGACTGGCGGGCGGAGATGGATGCGGTCCATGCCGCCGCCGATGCGTTGGTGGAGGCAGGCACCGTCATCCTGTCGTGGAAGGGCGCCGGAATGCAAAAGCGGCGCGGACCCTACCGGATCGCGCGCCGCTGATGTGCGAAGGCTGAAGGCCGCCGTCCGGCGACCGCCAAACTTACTTGAGGTGCTTCGAGACCGCAGCGGTCATCTTGAACATCGAGATCTGGTCCTTGCCGATCACCGCGCCGAGCTTGGCATCGGGATTGATCTGGCGCTTGTCGGTCTTGTCCTGCAGGCCGTTGGCCTTGATGTATTCCCACACCTTCGAGGTCACTTCGGCGCGGGTCATCGGACCCTTGCCGATCACGGCCTCGAGATCACCCGAAAGGGTGACCGGCTTCTGCAGTGCGTTGGTCGTTCCAGCCATCTTCTACTCCCTTATGTCAGTGGCAGGTTGATCAGAAATCATCGTCTTCGAAGGCCCCATCCTCGTCCTCGCCGCCGCCGGTGACCGTGGCGTGGAGGACCGCGCAGGCCGTGACCGACCCTTGCAGCGATGCGAGCAGTTCCGCTCTCCCCGCGCCGGGCATCAGCACCAGCGGCAGTTCGGTCGCGAACAGTTGGAACAGGTAGTGGCGCGTCTCGCCCTCGGGCGGGGCGGGTAGCAGCCATTCGGAATTGCCGGCGGCGTTCTTGCCGGTGCGCGGCGGGGTCTCGCCCTCGAGCAGCTTGCCGCGCTGCGCGGCAAGGCCCCAGACGAGCCAGTGGCAGGCGGGATCCGCGGCGGGGTTCGAGGCATCCTCAACCACCAGCACCAGTTCCGCCGAGCCCGGAGGCGGCGCGCTCCATTCGAGCGGCGGAGCGACGGCATCCTCCTCGGCCGCGGTGAAGCTCGGATCGAGCTCCTCCCCGCCGCGGAACGCCGGGCTGGTCAGCGCGAAACCGCCGCGCCCGAGCGCCTGCGCCGACCCCAGCTTCGCCACGGCGAGACCGGGATGACGCGCGGACGCGGGCACCGATGGTGCGAGCCAGGCGGGGAAATCAGTCATGATTCTGTCGCTTCATCGCCCTCGTGCTAGTCCCTTCGGATGCGCGATACGAGACTTGGCAATACGGTTTTTGGCGGTTTCTGAGGAAAACCCTGCAAATGCAGGCAAAATGGCCACGCTTTTCAGCCAATTCGGCAGCGGTCCGCCGCAGGCACCTTGCTCTCGGGCCGGTCCCGATGCATCCCTGCCGCAAGAGGCCACCCCCCTGCCGGCCTCGTTCCCTGCCGGAGTTGCCCGCGTCGTGACCTTCGCCCGCACCGCTCTCAGCCTTGTTCTGGCCCTGCAACTGGCCGCCTGCGGTGGCGGCGATTCCTCCGCGCCGCCGGTCGCCGTCGGGGGCGGGGGAACGCCCGCGCCCACCCCGCCGCCCTCGGGCTGCTCGCTGCGCGCCCAGCAGGATTTCGCCGACGGCGTGCTCAACGAATGGTACCTGTTCCCCGATCTGCTCGCGAACGCCAACCCGGCCTCGTTCAACAATCTCGACGACTATCTCGACGCCCGCGTCGCCCCCGCCCGCGCCGCCAACCGCGACCGCTTCTTCACCTTCGCGACCTCGATCGCGCAGGAGAACGCGCTGATCAATTCCGGCTCCTCGGCGGGCTTCGGCATCCGCCTGTCCTACGACGATGCCAATCGCCGCCTGTTCGTGGTCGAGGCCTATGAGGGCGCGAGCGGCCTTGCCGCGGGGCTCGACCGCGGGGCGGAGATCACCGCGATCGGCACCACCGCCGCGAACCTCCAGACCGTCTCCAGCCTGTTCGCCAGCGGCGGCTCCCAGGCGGTCGCCAACGCGCTCGGGCCCTCGGACCCGGGGGTCACCCGCGTGCTGCGCTTCGTCCAGCCGGGCGGCGCGATCGTCGAGCGGTCGATCACCAAGACCACCTTCGCGCTCGATCCGGTCTCCGACCGTTACGGCGCGCTGGTCCTCAGCGATGGCGCGCGGCGGATCGGCTACATCAACCTGCGCACCTTCGTGGTGGCCGATGCCGCGAACCAGTTGCGCGCGGCCTTCGGCCAGTTCGCATCGCAGGGCGTGCGCGAGCTGATCATCGACCTGCGCTACAACGGTGGCGGGCTCGTCGATGTCGCCGACACCTTCGGCGATCTGATGGGATCGGGCCGCGTCGGGCAGGTGTGGAGCCGCGAGGTGCTGCGCCCCTCCAAGGCCTCGCAGAACACCACCCGGCTGTTCCGCACCGAGGCCAACGCCATCGCCCCGACCCGCGTGGCGGTGATCACCACCGGATCGAGCGCCTCGGCGAGCGAGCTCGTTACCAATTCGCTGATCCCCTATCTCGGCAACAATCTCGCGCTGGTCGGGGCCAACTCCTTCGGCAAGCCGGTCGGCCAGTTCGGCTTCGACCTTGCCGCCTGCGACCTGCGCGTACGCGCGGTCGCCTTCCAGACGGTCAATGCCAACAATCAGGGCGACTATTTCACCGGCCTCGCCAGCGTGGTGCCCAACACCTGCCGTGCCGGCGACGATCTCGCCCGCCCGCTCGGCGATCCGCGCGAGGCCTCGATCGCGGCGGCGCTCGATTTCCTCGCCGGACGCGCCTGCACCCCGATCACCGGCGGCGCCGCGGGCGACGTGGCAGGCGGCATCGACCAGGGCCAGAACGCGCGCCAGGGCATCGACCTGCCCGACCGCCTGCCGCTCCAGCCGCGCCGGCCCGAGCCCGCCCAGCACGAGCTGCCGGGGCTGTTCTAGAGCCCCTCGGGAACGGTTTCGAAGGCGGGGAGATCGCCGAGGTCGACCCAGTCCTGCTTGCTCTTGGCATAGCAGTGGAAGGCGGGCTTCAGGATGCTCGTGTCATCGAGCGTCCCGGCCTTGATGAACATCATCCCCGGCGGGCTGTCGACCCGGGTGAAGACCGGCGATCCGCAGGTGCCGCAGAACTGCCGCCGCACAGTCGCGCCGCTGTCGCCGGTGTCGTTGTAGGTGATGAGCACGCCCTCGAACGCCACCGCGTCCTCGGGCACGCCGATGATCACCGACAGCGCGCTGCCCGCCTGGCGCTGGCAGTTCTTGCAGTGGCAGGTGACGCACAGCAGCGGATCGCTTTCGCAGGTGTAGCGCACCTTGCCGCACAGGCAGCCTCCGGTGATGGTCATGGCCTCGTCTCTCCCCCTTCTCGCGCCGCTCAGGGCGCCGGATCGCCGGTGAACGGCTGTGCGGTGGTATAGCCGCAGCCCTGCAATGTCGTGCCCTCCAAAGCGATAGTGGCGACGAAGGGGAAGCGCCGGTCGCTCATGCCGTCGCTGCATTCGCCCGGGGTGAGCGTGGCGGCGAGGGGCTTGCCATCGAGCGTGCCGGAGAAGCCCATGCCGCCGTTGCCGGCAAAGCGGGTCACGGCAAAGCGGGTGCCGGGCTGGTTTTCGGGCGTCGTCCAGAGCCCCTCGCCCCCTTCGACCTTGAGCGCCCAGAAGGGCTCGGTGCCGACGAGGGTGACGACCTCCTCCGGGCCGACCGCATCGAAGGTCTTGCCCTCCGGGTCTATCCCGTCGGTGGGGGCGGCCGGGGTGCAGGCGGCAGCTGCGATCAGCAGCGCGGCGAGCGGCAGGTGGCGGGGTTGCATGGCGTCTCTCCTAGGTTGCAGGAATAGGCCGGAACCAGCCCCGCGCCAAGGCATTGGGCGCGCATGGACTTCACACCCACCCGCGCGCGCGGCCAGACGCGCCTCGCCGAATTCCTCCCTGCCGCCGGCCGCCGCTATGCCGAGACCCGCAACGCCGACGACGGCCCGGGCGATGGCTCCGGGCGCGGCAATGTCAGCCAGCTTTCGCCCTGGCTCCACGCCGGTCTGCTCGGCGAGACCGAGGTGCTGGAGGCGGTGCTCGGCCAGCACAGCCCGCGCGTGGCCGAGAAGTTCGTCGCCGAGGTGTTCTGGCGGATCTACTTCAAGGGCTATCTCGAACAGCGCCCCGCGATCTGGGACGATTACCGCCGCGATCTCGATGGGGCACGCGCGGCGCTGGCGCGCAGCGCGGGCCTGCGCAAGGCCTACGAGGAAGCGACCGAGGGGCGCACCGGGATCGAGGCCTTCGATGTCTGGGCGAGGGAGCTGGTCGCCACCGGCTACCTCCACAACCACGCGCGGATGTGGTTCGCTAGCATCTGGATCTTCACCCTCAAACTCGACTGGCGGCTCGGCGCGGACTTCTTTCTGCGGCACCTGATGGATGCCGATGCGGCGTCGAACACGCTGTCGTGGCGCTGGGTCGCGGGGCTGCACACGAAGGGCAAGCACTACCTCGCTCGCGCGAACAACATCGCGCGCTACACCGCAGGCAGGCCCGAGGGGGCGCTGGCCGCGCCGCGTCTTGCGGGGGACGAGGCCGAACCGCTCGAAGAGGCGCAGGAATATCCGCGCCGGAAGCTCGATCTGCCCCGTCCCGTCACCGCAGCCGACTTCGCCGAGCCCTTCGCGCTGCTGCTGCATGACGAGGCCGCGCATCACGCCCCCCTCGCCCTGCCGGTCGCACCGGCGCTGGTGATCGGCGCCGCCCGGCCTGATGCGCGCTCGCCGGGCCCCGTCGGCGAGCACGCGCGGCCCTTCGCTGAAGGCGCGGTCGCCTCCGGCATGACCGAGGCGGCTGCGGCTTTCGGCTGCCCGGCGGTGGAATGGCGCGCAGGCGAACCGCTCGCGCCGCTGCTGGCGGAGGCGGGGGTGGACCGGATCGCCCTCCCCTATCTCCCCGTGGGCTGGACCGGCGACGCGCTGCGGCCCGAACTCGCCCCGCTCGCCGCGCAAGGCCGCATCCTTGCCCTGCTCCCCGATCTCGACCGCGCCACCTGGCCGCTCGCCAAGGCGGGGTTCTTCGGGGTCGCCAAGGCGATCGAGGGGCTGCTTGCGGAATGCGGGATCGCGGGCACGGAGGCGGACCCGGCGGGGTGATCTCAACCCGGAATTAACCCTGCCGGTGCTACGGCGAGGTGCCGTAATCCACGCCCCCGGGGGTCCGCCGCGCCATGCTCTATCCCAACCGCCTTCAGGCCTGTCTGCTGTTCGACCGGCCCATCGCCGAGCTCGAGGCGATCATGCGCGACTTCACCCGGATCGAGCAGATGCGCTCCGGCACGCAGTTCAACGTCCCCGAGGCCAACCCGGGCCGCTTCTACCGGCTGTTCGGGGGCGCCGAGGAGCTGATGGTGACGCTCGAGTACCTGAGCCATCCCGCCGCGCCCGAGGTGTTCCGCCCCGCCCTGTCCTCGCCCTTCACCGGCATCGTCACGCCCGACATCCGCGAACGCATCGCCCGCAGCGGCAGCCACATCCTGCTCGAGGTTTCGCACGGGGTGTTCGGCGGGGTCGAGGAAAACCCCGAGATCGCGGCCATGTTCGCGTCCATCGGCCGCGCCCCCTCGGGCGCGACCCAGGCACAGTTCGAGCGGCGGCTGCAGCTGCTCGCGCTGCTCTCGCGCATCGCCGTCGAGCACGCCATGCCGCTGGCGGTGCACTGGACCCAGTCCGACCTGCTGGTCGCGGGCGAGCTGTTCGACGGCCTTGCCGCGTCCAACGAGGCACCCGGGCCGCTCCACATCCACCCCTTCCTGTTCGGCCCGCGTGCCGGCCCGGGGGAGGAGGCGCGGGTCGGCATCCAGACCTTCGGCGCGCGCCACTGGCTCGGGCGCGAGGTGATCGTGAGGCCCCACATCCTGCCCTGGGCCGCCAACTACGAGACGATCTTCGCCTTCCTCAGGGTCGCGACCATGCCGGGGGGCTATGTCATCCCCGATGGCGACACCTTCGGCCCGGAGGACCGCAGCCAGTCCTACCGCGTGCTGCACCACGATGCCGGTGCGGACATGGGCGACGGCGAGACCGCTCCCGCCGAGGTGCCGGTCTATGAACTGGTACCGCTCAAGCATCTCGACCACGGCTTCGTCGCGCCCGAGCACGTGCCCGACGCCAACGTCTTCGACGACCGCGCCTTCCCGGCGGCGGTCATGCCGGACGACGAGGAAGCCAAGATGGCACTCGCCAACGAGTGGAGCGAGAAGCGCAAGCTGGCCGAGGGGATCGGCGGGCGCTTCGAGGTGCGCAAGGCGGGTGAACCCGCCGCGCAGCCCGAACCGCCCCAGCCTCCCGCCCCGCCGCCCGAACGCGTGGTCGCCCCGAGCCCCAGCCGGCCCGGATTGCCGAGCCTCAGCGGCCGGGGCCTCAGGGCCAAGGTGTTCGGGCGCAAGGAGGGCTAGGCCCCCGCGCGCGCCGCGCCGGATCCGCTCAGATCTGCTTGTCGGGCGAGGGATCGCGGCTGTGCCGTTCGGCCTTGCCGAACCACCGCTCGAGCCGCTCTGCCATCGTATTGGCGGCAATCCGCGCCGCCGCATCGACATCCGCCGCCTTGCCGGTCACGCCGATGGGGCGCGAGCCGCGCGGGCGGGCCTCGATGGTGCAATGCTTGTCGTCGGCACCGTGCTTGCGCCCGTTGACGTCCGAGACGTGAACCTCGAGCCGCGTCAGGCGATCGGAGAAACGCTCCAGCCGCTGGCGCACCTGCGCCTCGATCCGCTGCGCCACTTCCTCTGTCCCCATCACCGAGCTATCGGTGTTGAACTGGAACTGCATGGTGCTCATGGGCATCTTCTCCTCTGGCTTGAGTATCCTGTTGCCCAAGGGAGAATATGGATGATGTGCCCGCGGCTTTCCAGTGCAATCGGGCGAGCCGTTCAGCGCGACGGGTCCTCCGCCGCGCGGCGCTCGGCGCGGGCGAGTTCGGCCTTTTCGCGTTCCACGATGGTCTTGCGGGCATGCTCGGCGAGGCCGCGCCAGGTCTTCTCGGACCTGAGCTCGCGCTCGCGCACGTTCTCGAGGGTCGCCTTCTCGGCGAGGGCGGCGGCTTCGTCGGCGCGCTCGCGGTAGAATTCGTAAGTCTGGGCCATCGGGGGTATCCTGCCATGGGAGGGGGTAGGCGGGAGTCGGTCATGGGGGGCAGGCCGCGCCATCGCGGGCCTGCCCCCGGTATTCGGATCAGGCGGCCGAAAGGTTGACGGCGCTTTCCTTGCCGTTGCGTCCGCGTTCCAGATCGTAGTTCAGGCGCTGGTCCTTATCGAGGCTGTGCATCCCTGCGGCCTGCACGGCGGTGATGTGGACGAAGCTGTCCGACGAGCCGTCGTCGGGTTGGATGAAGCCGTAGCCCTTGTCGGTGTTGAAGAACTTCACGGTTCCGGTCTTGCTGCTCATGGGTGTTCCTTTCAAGAACAGTCGGTTGCCCCCCGGCGACATGCCGGAGGGTCGTGCGTCAGGCCGTCCGATGAAAGGAAGTCGTCGTCTGGTTAACGCCGGGGCCCTGGGGCAAGCGGCGGAGCGCAAAGTCGGAAGTCCGTCGCAAATTTCGACGTCAGCGGGACCCCTTTAGCACGCTTTGGCCCCACGACCTAATCGCATCGCTCCACGCAGGGCCGCGTTAAGACTTGGGGCACCGCTTTGCTGTATCCTGCACGGCGGATGGAACCGCTTGCCGCCCCCCGCGCCGCCCCCGGCGCCCCGCCTGCCCTGCGCCGCCGCCTGTGGCGCACGGGGGCGCTGGTCGTGGGCGCCTCGGTGTTCGCCTCGGCCGCCTTCGCCCACCTCTCCTTCACCCAGTTCGGCACCATCGACTATGCCGGCACGATGACCGCCGCGGTGCTGATCCCGCTCGTCGTCGCCAGCCTCGCCTTCGCCTGGATCGCCGACCTCACCCTGCGCCTCGAGGCCTCGCGCGCGGAGCTCGAGCGGCTCGCCCATTCCGACCCGCTCACCGGCCTCGCCAACCGCCGCGCCGCCCTCGCCCGGCTCGCCGCCTGGGCCGAGGCCTCCGCCGCCGAGCCGCTCGCGCTCGCCATCGCCGATCTCGACTTCTTCAAGCGCGTCAACGACCGGCTCGGGCACGACGGAGGAGACGCCAGCCTCGTCCACTTCGCCGCGATGCTGCGCCGCATGATCCCGGCCGACTGGCTGGTGGCCCGGATCGGCGGCGAGGAGTTCCTGATCGCCGCCCGCACCGCCGACTTCGCCGCCTTCGCCGCGCGGATCGAGGGCCTGCGCGTCGCGGTCGCCGACACCCCGCTGATCACGCCCGCCGGCCCCCACCGCGTGACCGCCAGCTTCGGCCTCGCCGCGCGCCGCGGGGGCGAGGCGACCGACCGCCTGATCACCCGCGCCGACACCGCCCTCTACGCCGCCAAGCAGGCAGGGCGGAACCGCATCGAACGGGCGGCGTAACCGGACAAAGCGGACATCCTGTCCGCTTCACTCCCCCCATCCATTCTCTTGTAATACCTTCATTAATTCATCGTCGCTGAGAGCGGACGGACAGGGGAACGCCCCCTTTTCCGGGATGCTGGAGAACCGTGCGCGCAGCACCTCGTGCTCGCCCGCATCCTCGGGAGCGAGCGCCCCGGTGACCACCGGCTCGCCCGCTTCCACCTTGGCAAGCAGCGCCTCGAAGTCGCGCGCATGGCGCTCGGCCAGCGGAGCCAGCCGCCCGAACAGCGGATTGCCGCCCGCGGTGAACCGCTGGAGCAAGGCCACCGTCAGCCGCTCGTCGAAGCGGCGGTAGGAGCCGACCTGTTCGCCCTGGAAGAACACCGGCACCTCGACCCCGTTGAGCGCCCGTTCGAGCGCGGTGTGGGCGAGCACATCATAGGAATGATGGAACGCCACCTCCCACGCGAGATCGAAAGGCTTGCCCTTGAGCCGCGAGCGGAGCCGATAGGCCGACTGCCGCGACTTGCCGACCGACTTGGCGGCCTCGGAGACGGAATGCGTCGCCGAGAGCGCGCGGAGGAAGGCGGCTTGCAGGTCGAGCGGCCAGCTGTCGTGGCGGGTTGGTTTGGGGGTGGTGTCGGCGGGAGTGTCCGGAACGGCGCAGAGCTTGGCGCGGGTTGCGGTCCGGGGCGAATTGCGAGACTGGGCGCGGGTCATCGGGGGAGGATGACTCGGGGTGGGGGGTGTAGGAAAGGGGCCTTAGCGGCGCGGACTGTCCTTGCCGCGAGGGTAGCTCGCAGCCTCCTGGCTAGCGTGATTGCGCCCAGAATTCTGGTTGTTTAGACCGTCCTCGCGGCGATCCTGACGCATGTCCTTGTGGTGGTTGGTCATGGCGATCTCTCCTCATCTGGGTGGGGGAGAATTTGCGACGAACCGAGCGCAGGCTCGCTTCCGTGGGAGGGTAACCGGAGGTTTACCAGGCCTTTGAATTAGCAGCCAGAAACTGGAACGAGCTTGCCAGTGTCAGCTCTACTTCTGACCTCAAGCTCGGGACCGAATGGCTTGCCAAGCTCCTCGCTCTCAAATGCCTAGTCGCTGTATCAGGCATCTCGACCGGAAATGTCGTTGGACTTGCTGGATTGACCAGCACATCATTTGATGATTTGCTGCCTAAGTGTCCTCAAGTCCCAAAGAATACGGCTACGTAGCTTATATCGATGAGGCGGGCGATCCCGGCCTAAAGCGTGTGCGACCGATGGACGAGAATGGCGCAAGCGAGTGGCTAGTGGTTAGCGCCGTAGTGATGAAGTCGATCCGCGAGCCACACGTGGTCGATTGGGTTCAATCCATAATCTCTGATCTCGGTATCAGACAACGCCAAGACCTTCACTACCGAACGCTCTCACCCAAGCGAAAACTTTCAGCAGGCACTCAAATTGCAGGCTTGCCAGTGCGCGGGTTTGCGATTTGCTCGAATAAGAAGAATATGAGGGGATACTACAATCCGCGGGCAGCTAAGATCTCTTCTCAGCAGTGGTTCTACAATTGGTGCACTCGGCTGTTGCTGGAACGCGTCACTGCTTTTTGTGAAGCGCGCACAATAGCCGATTATGGAGAAAGGAAGTCGATAAAGCTCGAGTTCTCAGAACGCGGCGGCCATCGATACAGCCAAACAGCAGCCTATCAGTGGTACCTTCGCCACCAACAGCAAGGCGGACAACTTTTTCTGACGAAACGCGAGCCAGTTACTGCACTGCTAAACTGGGACTTGATGGAGGCTTTTCCTCACGAGCAGAGGGCTGGCCTCCAGTTGGCCGATTTTGTTGCAAGCGCATTCTACCAAGCAATCGATTGTTTAGGCCCCGGCGTTTGGGACATGGGACCAGCCCAAGCGCTTCGACCGATTATGGCGAAGGAGCACGGGACCCAACGTGATTTTGGAGTGGCGCTATTTCCCACGCCCCCATCGAAGGCAAAACTCACGCCCGAGCAGCGTCGAATATTCGAACATTACGGCTACGAATTCGTAAGGTGGTAGGCCCCCGGCACCCGAACCTTACATGCTGTTAGGCCACCATCCGTTGGGCAACCGTCATGCAAGGGGCAATCTGTCCGTGTCCTCAAATTGCAGGGCTTATCCGGCGTTGCCTACCATCCTGAAGGTCGCATAAAGCTATCTGCATGTCAAGGAATCTTCTTAAGAATCCATATGCTTAAACGTTAAGTCTTTGTGCGGAATCGAATTTCTCATCACGCTAGCGTTGACGGGATTTTCATGACCGCTTTCGTTGTTCCACGGATCATGCGACTCCTTGTTCAGCCTTTGATTGACCTCAATTGGCTGAAGAGCCACTACTTCGGCCTTCGCAACACAAGCTTGATCTCCGTCACCGCGTCGGCAGAATAGAGGTCGCTCACGCCCACTGCGGTCCAGGTCGGGAAGGGGGCCTTGATGTAGCGGTTCTTGACCGGCAGCAGCGCCTCGACCTGGGCTGCGACCGGGCCCTTGTGGAAGGTGTCGAACACCAGCACGTCGTCCCACGTCGCGCCGAGCCGCCTGATGATCGCATCGAGCCGGGCGAAGGCGCGCTCGTAGCCGGGCTGGAGGCTGTCCTCGCCCGGGGCCGGCCCCGCGACCACGCCCGAGAGGTGGATGGTGTCCCCGTGCACCACCGCGTCGGAGAAGCCCGCCATCTCCTGGAAGGCACGGGCCTCGGGATGCTCGGGCATCAGGGTCTGCTTGGGCGGCGCCTCGGCATGGGCGGCGGTGGCGGCGGCGAGCGAAAGCGCGAGGGCAATCCCGGCGCGGCGGATAGTGGCGTGGTGCATCGTGGTTCCCTCCCCCTTGAAGGCCGGAAGGTTACCCACCCCCTGCCCCTCCCGCAAGCGGGAGGGGTTGGGGTGGGCGCGGGGCTCTGATTGCGCTCAGTCCGGCATGATCTGGCAGCTGCCCAGCAGACCCATGATGCCCAGCATCGTGCCCATGTCGCCCTTCAGCGCCTTGCTCACCGTCTCGTCGGCCGCGCGCTCCATCTGGCGTGTCATCGCGTCGGTCTGGGCTCTGATCTGCGCCATATCCTCGCCCGGAACCTTGGTGGCGAGCCGCAGGCCGGTCGAGGTCATGTTGGCATAGACATTCTGTTCGAGCAGCCCAGGATGGACATCGGCTCCGCGTTCCTTCGCAATTGTCGCCGGGCCGACGCCCTGGCGCATCCATTCGGTCCAGAACACGTTGCAGGCGATCAGATCACCGCGGGTGACGGCCTTGGGCGGCTGGCTTCTCGGCGCGTCGAACGCCGCCTTGGCCGCCGCCCAGTCGACCTGCTGCGCCTGCGCCGGAGCCTGCACGAATGCGCCTGCCGCCAGAGCCAGCGCGATGGACCTAACCTTGGTCATGTCACTTCCCCCCTCATGTCCGGGCGCGGGCCTCGCGGCCCGCTGGCCCACCCCTGACCCCTCCCGCGAGCGGGAGGGGGACTTGTGCGCCTCAATCGTGCTCGCGGTCTCCCGCGCCCACGTAGAGCTGGTTGCCGACCTCGCGGAACTTCTGGCTCATCTCGGCCATGCCCGCCTCGGCCTCGGCCTCGCTGGCGACGAAGGTTTCGATCCCCGCGTTCTGCTTGGCGGCGAAGTCGCGCACTTCCTGCGTGATCTTCATCGAGCAGAACTTGGGCCCGCACATCGAGCAGAAATGCGCCGACTTGGCGCCCTCCGCCGGAAGCGTCTGGTCGTGGTACTGCTCGGCGGTTTCCGGATCGAGCGACAGGTTGAACTGGTCGCGCCAGCGGAACTCGAAGCGCGCCTTGGAGAGCGCATCGTCGCGCACCTGCGCCGCCGGGTGCCCCTTGGCGAGGTCGGCGGCGTGGGCGGCGAGCTTGTACGTCACCACCCCCACCTTCACGTCGTCGCGGTCGGGCAGGCCGAGGTGTTCCTTGGGCGTGACGTAGCAGAGCATCGCGGTGCCGTACCACCCGATCTGCGCCGCGCCGATGCCGCTGGTGATGTGGTCGTAGCCCGGCGCGATGTCGGTGACGAGCGGCCCCAAGGTGTAGAACGGCGCCTCGCCGCAGGCCTCGAGCTGCTTTTCCATGTTCTGCTTGATCTTGTGCATCGGCACGTGGCCGGGGCCCTCGATCATCACCTGCACGTCCTGCGCCCAGGCGCGCTTGGTGAGCTCGCCGAGGGTGTAGAGCTCGGCGAACTGCGCCTCGTCGTTCGCGTCGGCGATCGATCCGGGGCGAAGACCATCGCCGAGGCTGTAGGCGATGTCGTAGGCCTTCATGATCTCGGTGATCTCGTCGAAGTGCTCGTAGAGGAAGGACTCCTTGTGGTGGGCGAGGCACCACTTGGCCATGATCGAGCCGCCGCGGCTGACGATCCCGGTGACGCGCTTGGCGGTCATGGGGATGTAGGGCAGGCGCACCCCGGCGTGGATCGTGAAGTAGTCGACGCCCTGTTCGGCCTGTTCGATCAGCGTGTCGCGGAAGATTTCCCAGGTGAGTTCTTCGGCGATGCCGCCGACCTTCTCGAGCGCCTGGTAGATCGGCACGGTGCCGATGGGGACGGGGGAGTTGCGGATGATCCATTCGCGGGTGTCGTGGATGTTGCGGCCCGTGGAGAGGTCCATGATCGTGTCCGCGCCCCAGCGGGTCGCCCAGACCATCTTGTCGACTTCCTGCGCGACGTCGGAGGCGACGGCGGAGTTGCCGATATTGGCGTTGATCTTGACGAGGAAATTGCGGCCGATCGCCATCGGCTCGCTTTCGGGGTGATTGATGTTGGAGGGGATGATGGCGCGGCCCCTTGCCACCTCCGACCTGACGAACTCCGGCGTGATCACATCGGGGATCTCCGCGCCCCAGCTCTCGCCGTCGCGGATCAGATCCTTGGCGATCTCGCGCCCGAGGTTCTCGCGCTCGGCGACATATTCCATTTCCGGCGTGATGATCCCGCGGCGGGCGTAGTGCATCTGCGTGACGTTCATCCCCGCCCTGGCGCGCAGCGGGCGCTTCACCGTGTTCGGGAACTGCGCGACGCCGCCCGAGCGGTCGGGGCCGAGGCGGCCGTTGTCCTCCGGCTTCACCTCGCGGCCCTCGTAGTCCTCGACATCGCCGCGGGCCATGATCCAGTCACGGCGCAGCGGGGCGAGGCCGGCGTTGATGTCGATGTGCGCACCAGGGTCGGTGTAGGGGCCCGAGGTGTCGTAGACGCGCACGGAGGGCTCTCCGCCCTCGAGGTCGATCTCGCGCATCGCCACGCGGATGCCGCTCCCGGTGCGCGCACCGACATAGACCTTGCGGCTGCCGCGGATGGGCCCGGTGGTGACGCCGATTTCGACGGGGCTGTTGATGTCGGCCATGATGCTCTCTCTCCTCACGGCGGAAAGCGAGCGGGGGTTTGGCACAGCGACCAGCCCACTCCCTCCGCCTGTGTTAACAGGTTCAGGTTCAACGGGTCGTGGGGTGCTACACCCACCTCTCAGCGCAAGCGCGCTCCCCGGGGATGGCGTGTGGATTAGAGCCTTTGCGGCGGGGTGTCGAGCCTCACTCGATCACCCGCCCCCGCACCATGACGAAGCCGACCTTCTCCAGCACCGTCACGTCAGCGAGCGGGTTGCCCTCGACCGCGATGATGTCCGCCGAATAGCCGGGCGCGAGGCGGCCGATCTGGTTTTCCATGCCGAGCACCTTGGCCGCCACGGTGGTCGCCGAGGCGAGCACCTCGCGGTCGGACATGCCCTGCTTCTTCATCAGGCCCAGTTCCTCGGCATTGCGACCGTGCTGGTAGACGCCGGCATCGGTGCCGAAGGCGACGGTGACGCCGAACTGGCGCGCGCGGCTCACCAGCGAGTTCATCAGCGGCTGGACGGCGCGGATCTTTTCCTCGACGACCGGGGTGTAGACGCCCTTGCCGAGGCCCTCGGAGACGCCCTCGAGCGCCATCAGGGTCGGCACCAGCACCGTGCCGCTGGCCTTCATCGCCTTCGCGGCGGCTTCATCGAGATAGGTGCCGTGCTCGATCGAATCGATCCCCGCCTCGGCGGCCTGCTGGATGCCGCGCGCGCCGTGGGCGTGGGCCATGACCTTGAGGCCCAGCGAGTGGGCGGTGTCGGCGATCGCCTTCATCTCCTCGGGCGTGAAGTGCGCCTCGAGGCCGCGGCCCTGCTGGCTCAGCACGCCGCCGGTGGCGGTGATCTTGATCACGTCGCTGCCGTTCTGGCTGGCGAGCCGCACCTTGGCCGCGCATTCGACCGCGCCGGTGCAGTTGAAGCCCGAATCGAGCAGTTCGTTGACCTCGGAGCGGAAGCCGTTGGTGTCGGCATGACCGCCGATGATCGAGAGCGCGGGGCCGGCGGCAACGATGCGCGGCCCCGGCACCAGCCCCTCGGCGGTGCCGCGCCGGAGCGAGAAGGCGGTGTCCTTGCCGCTCCCCGCCTCGCGGACCGTGGTGAAGCCCGCAAGCGCGGTGAGGCGCGCGTTCTTGGCGCCCACGACCACGCCCCATTCCTCGGGCTCGACGGCCTCCTTCCAGAAATCGCCGCCGGGATCGCCGGTGAGATGGGTGTGCAGGTCGATCAGGCCAGGCAGCACGGTCTTGCCCCGAAGGTCGATCTCGCGGTCGGCGGTGACGGGCCCGTGTCCGGGGGTGATGCTGGCGATCCTGCCGTCGGTGACGAGGATCGTCGCCGGGCCGCTCGGCTCGCCCGCGGCGTCGGCGATGACGCTGCCGGCGCGGATCGCGACCGTCTCGGCGGCGAGTGGCGCGGCCAGCAGGCTCCCCGCGGCAGCCAGCCCTGCCAGCACGATGTTCCGGAAATTGCGCATGATCCTGTCTCCCTCGCCTCGATCGACCCCGCGCACCTGATGGCGCGCCCGGGCGATCAAGGCAAGAGCGTCAGGGGCGCGGATCAGAAGGTGTAGGACAGGCCGAGGCCGAGGATGAACTGATTCGCGTCCCCGCGCAGCCGCGTGTAGGGCGTGTCGGCGCTGTCGCCGATCAGCCGCGAATAGCCGCCCACGCCGGTCAGGCCCCACCCGCCGTTCAGCGGGTTGCGGTCGAGATCGTAGGAGAGGATCGCCGTGGTGCCGACACGGTTGAGCCCGCCATCTGCGCGGAAGCGCGGCAGCCCGGTGGCGAGCGCCTGCGCGGGGCTGACGGTGAAATAGTAATCGGCGAAATTGTCGTCGACGAACTCGGCGCTGGCCTGAGCCTGGAGCACGAAGCTGCGGCCCACCGCGGCGCGGTAGGTGATCTGGGGTTCGATCACCATGCCCTCATGCGCGCCGAGCATGTCCCAGCGCGCCTGCACGCCCACGCTCAGCTGGTCGAGCCGCTTGGCGACGCTGCGCCACACCAGCCCGACATGACCGCCTGCCTCGAGCGCGGCATCGAGCTTGCCCGCGCGTGCCACGACATCGTCCTTGATCTGGACATTGCGGTCGTTGCGGAAACGGAAGGCCGGGCCGAAGGCGACACGCGCGCCCTTCTGCGGCACGAGGCCGGGCTTGCCGGGGTTGAGATCGATCAGGAAGCCGGGGCCGTTGGGGCTGATCCCGACCCCGCCGACGCGGCCGACGATCAGCGGCAGGGGGAAGGCGATGTAGTCGTCGGACCCGGCATAGCTCGGCACCAGCCCCGCGCCGAGGCCGATGGTCGCCCAGGTGTCGTCGAACACCGGCTTGGTGAAGGCGAAGGGCAGGGGCGATCCGGCGGGGGCACCCTGCGGCGCGGCCTGCGCGGCGACGGTGACGATCTCGGCCTCGGCCGCCGCCTCGCGGTCCGCTGTGCCTTCATCCCCGGCGGCAAGCGCGGGGGTTGCCGTCAGCGCGGCGAGGAGGGCGAGCGGGGCGAGGGCCGGGCGAGGTGACATGGTGCGATCCTTGTTCTTGCGGGGAATTCGGGGCGGTTCCTGCACATTCCTGCGCGGGGGCGCGGGCACCCCGGCCCGGGCCATGCGCGATCTGGTGCGAGAAACGGCGGCGCGCGCATAGGTTCCCGCGCGTGATGTTGCAACATGGCAAATGCGCGACGGGGCGCAGCGCGATTGCCCATTGCGCACCGCTCGCCTAGGGCATTGTGCAGATGGTCGATTCACCCGCCAGCCCCGCCGCAGCCGCTGCCGCCCCCCACGACGTGGTGATCGTCGGCGGAGGCCTTGCGGGTGGGCTGATCGCGCTCGCGCTGCACCGCCACGTGCCCGGCTGCCGCTTCCTCGTGATCGAGGCCGGGCGCACGCTCGGCGGGCACCACCGCTGGAGCTGGTTCGAGACCGACATCCGCCCCAAGGCGCGCGGCCTGATGGCGGGCTTCGCGCTCAACGGCTGGGACGAGGGCTATGACATCACCTTCCCCGGCCTCGGCCGCACGCTGCCGACCGCCTACCGCTCGCTCGCCAGCGCCGAGTTCCACCGCGCGCTGATGGCGGAGCTGGCGGAAGGCCGCGTGATGCTCGGCACCAAGGTCGCCGGTCTCGATGCGGGCGGGGTGACGCTGGCTGACGGCACCCGGCTGGCGGCGAAGCGGGTGATCGATTGCCGCGCATTCAAGTCCTCGAAACATCTCGCGGGCGGCTGGCAGGTGTTCCTCGGCCAGCATTTCCGCTGCGAGACACCCCACGGCCTCACCCGCCCCGTGATCATGGATGCGAGCGTCGATCAGGTCGCGCCCCACGGGAACGGCGCGGCCTACCGCTTCGTCTATGTCCTCCCCCTCTCGCCGACCGAGGTGTTCGTCGAGGACACCTATTATGCCGACCAGCCGAAGATGGACGCCGAGGTGCTCAAGGGCCGCGTCGCCGAATATGCCCGCCGTCACGGCTGGCAGGGCGAGGTGATCGACCAGGAGGCGGGCATCCTGCCGGTGATCTCGGGCGGGGATTTCCGCGCGGCGCTCGCCGAGGTCGCGATCCCCGGGGTGGCGCTGGCGGGCGCGCGGGGCGGCTTCTCGCACCCGCTGACGAGCTACACCCTGCCCTTCGCGGTCGACAACGCGCTCGCCATCGCCGGGCTGCTGGCGCGGCGGCCTGACGTGTCGGGCAGTGAGCTCGCCGCCTTCTGCAAGCGCCGCGCGACCCGCCACTGGGGCGCGACCGCCTATTACCGGATGCTCAGCCGGATGCTGTTCGAGGCCGCCGAACCCGACAAGCGCGTGGTCGTCTTCGAGCATTTCTACGCGCTCAAGGGCCGGCTGGTAGAACGCTTCTACGCGGGCCGCTCCACCTGGCCCGATCGCTTGCGCATCCTTACCGGCAAGCCCCCCGTAGCTATTCCGCGCGCGATCCGCGCGCTGTTCTCTTCAGGCAAGCCTCTCAACATGGAGACCCCGGCATGAACGCCGATGCGAAGCTCAACCTTGCGGGCGCGAAGGGCGTGAACCCCGCGCTCGCGGCACGCTACGAAGGCCGCACCGCCTGCGTGATCGGCGCCGGTTTCGGCGGCATGGCGCTGGCGATCCGCCTGCAATCGGCGGGCATCGCCACCACGGTGATCGAAAGCCGCGACAAGCCCGGCGGGCGCGCCTATTTTTGGGAGAAGGACGGCTTCACCTTCGACGCGGGCCCGACCGTCATCACCGACCCGCCGTGCCTCGAGGAGCTCTGGCAGCTCACCGGCCACGACATTTCCGAAGATGTCGAGCTGATGAAGGTCATGCCCTTCTACCGCCTCAACTGGCCCGACGGCACGAACTTCGACTATTCGAACGACGAGGCGAGCCTCAACGCCGAGATCGCCAAGCTGAACCCCGCCGACGTGGCGGGCTATGCGCGCTTCCTCGAATATTCCGAGCGGGTCTATCGCGAGGGCTACCTGAAGCTCGGCACCAAGCCCTTCCTCGACTTCAAGTCGATGCTCAAGGCCGCCCCCGCGCTGATCCGCGAACAGGCGTGGCGTTCGGTCTATTCGATGGTGTCGAGCTATGTCGAGAACGAGAAGCTGCGCGAGGCCCTGAGCTTCCACACGCTGCTGGTCGGCGGCAACCCGATGAACACCTCCTCGATCTACGCCCTCATCCACAAGCTGGAGAAGGATGGCGGCGTGTGGTGGGCGCGCGGCGGCACCAACCGGCTGATCGCGGGGATGGTGCGCCATTTCGAGCGGCTCGGCGGCACGATGCGCGTCGGCGATCCGGTGGTGCAGGTCCACACGCTGGGAACCCGCGCCACGGAAGTGGAAACGAAGAGCGGCTTCCGCCAGCGGTTCGACGCGGTCGCCAGCAATGCCGACATCATGCATTCCTACAAGGACCTGATGTCGCAGAGCGCACGAGGCAAGCAGATGGCCAAGTCGCTGGGCCGCAAGAGCTTCTCGCCCAGCCTCTTCGTGGTGCATTTCGGGATCGAGGGCACATGGCCCGGCATCCCGCACCACATGATTTTGTTCGCCAAGCGCTACAAGGGCCTGCTCGACGACATCTACAAGAACGGCGTGGTGCCCGAGGATTTCGCGATCTACCTTCACCACCCGACCGTCACCGATCCCTCGATGGCGCCCGAGGGCAAAAGCACCTTCTACGCGCTGGTGCCGGTCAGCCACATGGGCAAGATGCCGCTCGACTGGGACGAGGTCGGCCCGCGGCTCGAGAAGATGATCCTCGACGAGCTGGAGCGGCGCCTGATCCCCGACATCCACTCGCGGATCGTCACCAAGTTCAGCTACGCGCCCAAGGACTTCAAGGCCGATCTCAACGCCCACATGGGCAGCGCCTTCAGCCTCGAACCCGTGCTGTGGCAGAGCGCCTGGCTGCGCGGCCACAACCGCGACGACGTGATCGAGAACTACTACCTCGTCGGCGCGGGCACGCACCCGGGTGCGGGCATCCCGGGCGTGGTCGGCAGCGCCAAGGCGACGGCGGGGCTGATGCTGGAGGATCTGGCGAGGGTGCCTGCGTGAAACGTCTTGCCGTCTACTGCGGATCGGCCTCGCCCGAGGATCCGCGCTACATCCAGCTCGCCCTTGACGTCGGCACCGAACTCGCGCGGCGCGGGATCGGGGTCGTCTATGGCGGGGGCAGGCTGGGCCTGATGGGCGCCGTCGCCAAGGGGGCCAAGGACAACGGCGGCGAGGTGATCGGGATCATTCCCGAGCATCTGGTGAAGGCCGAAGTCGCCAACCACGACTGCGACGAGCTGATCACGGTCGGCGGGATGCACGAGAGGAAGCAGCGCTTTACCGACCTCTCCGACGGCTTCGTCACCATCCCCGGCGGGGTGGGCACGATGGACGAGCTGTGGGAGGCGATGAGCTGGTCGCAGCTGGGCTACCACTCCAAGCCCGTGGGCCTGCTCAACGCTTTCGGCTTCTACGACGATCTCCTCGCCTTCAACGCCAAGATGGCGGCGGTCGGCTTCGTGCGGCCCGCGCACCAGAACATCCTGATCGCGGCGACCTCGATCCACGAATTGCTCGCCAAGATGGAAGCCTACCAGCCGCACACCCCGATCTTCCGCATGAAGGCCGAGGAGCTGTAGGGTACGCGTCATGGGGGTCGATGCCGCCACCCGCGCCGCGCTGGTCGAACACGCGCGGCTGACGATCAAGCACGGCTCGCAGAGCTTCTCCGCGGCCGCGCGCCTGTTCGACCGCGAGACGCGCGAGCGGGCGTGGCTGCTCTACGCCTGGTGCCGCCGGGCCGACGACATCGCCGACAACCAGGAACTGGGCGGAGAACTGGGCGACCAGTCCGACCTCGCCGAACGCCTCGCCCATATCCGCCGTCTGACCGCGCTGGCCTTCGCGGGCGAACCCACGGGCGATCCGGCCTTCGACGCATTGGGCGTGGTCGCCGCCGAGGTCGGCCTCACCCCGCAAATGGCCGAGGACGTGATCGCCGGCTTCCAGCTCGACGCCGAGGACTGGCGCCCGCGCACCGAGGCCGACATGCTGCGCTATTGCTACCATGTCGCGGGCGCGGTGGGCGTGATGATGGCGGTGGTGATGGGCGTCTCGCCCGACGATCAGGAGACGCTCGACCGGGCGAACGATCTCGGCCTTGCCTTTCAGCTCTCCAACATCGCCCGCGACATCGTCGAGGACGACGCGGCGGGGCGCTGCTATCTGCCGATCGAATGGCTGGTGGAGCAGGATATCGAGCCCGGCCAGCACACCAAGCCGCACCACCGCAAGGAACTGGCCGAAATGGCCGCACGGCTGGTGGCGCTGGTCGAAAAGCACGAGGCGGCGGCACGGGTGGGCGCGGCGAAGCTCCCCTTCCGCAGCCGCTGGGCGGTGCTCTCGGCGGCGCGCATCTACGGCGCGATCGGCCGCAAGGTCCGTGCGCGCGGGACCGAGGCGTGGAACAGCCGCACCTATGTGCCGCGCGGCGAAAAGGCGCTTTACGGCGTGCGCGCCTATCTCTCGGCGGTGATCAACCGCGAGAAGATGCCCAAGGGCGGGATCGACTGGGGCATTGCGGATTACCGGCCGCGCTAGCTTGAATCCGTTCGTCTCGAGCGCAGTCGAGAGGCCTTGCACGAGGTGTCTCGACTACGCTCGACACGAACGGGGGGCGGGGCTAATCCCGCTGCCATGAAAGCCTTTCTCCCCGCCGCCGCGTTCCTCGCCGCCGCGCCGCTCGCCGCCGAAACGCCTCTGCCGCCCGAGGCTGCCGTCACCGCCGCGGTCGATGCCTTCTTCACCGCCTTGCGCAGCGAGGATCGCACTGCGCTCGCCCGCGAGATGGACCCGCGCGGGATGATCTATGTCCACGACCGCATGAACCCGGCCACCCCGCGCATCATGGTCATCCCCGTCGCCGATCACCTCGCCCGCTGGGCCAGGGGCACGGCGATGGTGGACGAGGTGATGCGCTACGACACCGTGCGGGTCGACGGCGACATGGCGCAGGTGTGGGGCCCCTATCGCTTCATCTCCGATGGGAAGACCAGCCATTGCGGGATCAACTCGATGAGCCTCGTGAAGGGTGAAGGGGGCTGGAAGGTCGCCAACACCAGCTTCTCGATGGAAGTGCCCGAACGCTGCGCCGCCCTCGGCGCTCCGGAGGTGCCGGCGCAATGATCACCAAGCTCCTGATCGCCAATCGCGGCGAGATCGCCTGCCGGATCATGCGCACCGCCCGCGCCATGGGGATCGCGACGGTCGCGGTCTATTCCGATGCCGATGCCAAGGCGCTGCACGTGCGCTCCGCCGACGCGGCGGTGCATATCGGCCCCTCGCCCGCGGCCGAGAGCTACCTCGTGGGCGCGAAGATCATCGCGGCGGCGAAGCAGACGGGGGCGAACGCGATCCACCCGGGTTACGGCTTCCTCTCCGAGAACGCCGACTTCGCGCAGGCGGTGATCGACGCTGGCCTCATCTGGGTCGGCCCCAAGCCTGCGAGCATCCGCGCCATGGGCCTGAAGGACGCGGCCAAGCAGCTGATGCGCGCGGCGGGCGTGCCGGTGACGCCGGGCTACGACGGCTCCGACCAGTCGGTCGAGCGGCTGACGGCGGAGGCCGAAGCGATCGGCTACCCCGTCCTCATCAAAGCCGTCGCGGGCGGCGGCGGCAAGGGGATGCGCAAGGTCGACGCCCCCGCCGACTTCGCCGCCGCGCTGGAATCCTGCCGCCGCGAGGCCAAGGCCAGCTTCGGCAATGACGAGGTGCTGCTCGAGAAGTGGATCACCTCGCCCCGCCATATCGAGGTGCAGGTGTTCGGGGACAGCCACGGCAACGTCGTCCACCTGTTCGAGCGCGACTGCTCATTGCAGCGCCGCCACCAGAAGGTGATCGAGGAAGCCCCCGCCCCCGGCATGGACGAGGCGACCCGCGAGGCGATCTGCGCCGCCGCCGTGCGCGCGGCCAAGGCCGTCGATTACGAGGGCGCAGGCACGATCGAATTCATCGCCGATGCCAGCGAGGGCCTGCGCGCCGACCGCATCTTCTTCATGGAGATGAACACGCGGCTTCAGGTGGAGCACCCCGTCACCGAGGAAATCACCGGGGTCGATCTGGTCGAATGGCAACTGCGCGTCGCAAGCGGCGAGCAGCTGCCCAAGCGGCAGGAGGAACTGTCGATCAACGGCCACGCGGTCGAGGCGCGGCTCTATGCGGAAGACCCGGCCAAGGGGTTTTTGCCGAGCACGGGGCGGCTGGAGCACCTGATGCTTCCCGAGCACCTGATCCGTGTGGAAACCGGCGTTTACGAAGGCGCAGAGGTCTCACCATACTACGACCCGATGATTGCCAAGCTGGTTGCTCGCGGTGATGATCGGGATGCCGCAATCGCAACGCTGGCAAGCGCGACTTCGGTTACGGCAGTCTGGCCGATCAAGACCAACGCGGCCTTCCTTCTTGCCTGCCTGAAGTCGGAACGGTTCAGGGTGGCGGACCTCGATACGGGCTTGATTGCTTCGGAGGGCGACGCCCTGATCCCCAACGACCAGCCCCCAGCCGAAGTGGTCAAGGCCGGGGCGATGGCAGTTGCCGTCGCGGCTATTGGTCAACCGGTATGGCAATGCGTCGATACCCTCGGCGGACGCGAGGAAGCCGGCCGGTCCCCGCTCAAGGCGCTCTTTGGTTTCCGGCTCAACCGCTCGCCGAAAAATGCAGTTCGCATAAGTGTCGATGGCATGTCGCATGAAGTGTCCGTCCCGAACCGCTTCGGCGAGCTGAATGCTTGGGTTGAGACGGCTGGCACGACGATACTCAGCGGCGTCAACGATGGCCGTATTTTTGCCGTGAGTGCAGACCGCCCATACGGCACCGGCCAAGCCTCCGCCGCGGATGGCGCGATCATCGCGCCGATGCCGGGCAAGGTCATCGCGGTCGATGTCAGCGAAGGGCAGGCTGTCACCGCCGGGCAGCGGCTCATGGTGCTCGAGGCGATGAAGATGGAACACGCCCTCACCGCGCCTTTCGAAGGGGTGGTCGAGGGGCTTGGCGTCAGCGCGGGCGGGCAGGTGCAGGTCGAGGCGGTGTTGTGCCGGGTGGTGCCGCAGTCAGAATAACCTCCATCCGTTCGTGTCGAGCGAAGTCGAGACACACTGGCACAAGGGGTTCTCGACTTCGCTCGAACCGAACGGCACTTCCGGCACATCCTCCTTTTCGTCATTGCGAGCGCCAGCGAAGCAATCCATCACCTGACGGCGGAACCGGCGGAAGGCCGGTCCATGGATTGCCGCGTCGCCTGCGGTTCCTCGCAATGACGAGGGTTGGGGAGAGGGAATGACCTGGGCCAAGGAACTCGAGGAACTGCGCGCGCGCGAGGCGCTGGCCGAGCAGATGGGCGGCGCGGACAAGGTGGCACGGCAGCACTCTCGCGGGAAGATGGACGCCCGCGCGCGGCTTGCGGCCTTGTGCGACGAGGGCTCCTTCCGCGAGATTGGCAAGATCGCCGGCAGCGCGAAGTATGACGCGAACGGCGACCTCGCCAGCGTCACCCCCGCCCCCTTCCTGTTCGGCAAGGCGCTGATCAATGGCCGTCCGGTGGTCGCCACCGCCGACGACTTCACCATCCGCGGCGGCGCGGCGGATGCGGGGATCGCGCGCAAGATGGTGCAGGCCGAGATGATGGCGCACCAGTTGAAGCTGCCGATCATCCGCATGATCGACGGCACGGGCGGCGGGGGTTCCGTAAAAACGCTCGAACAGATCGGCGCGACCTATATCCCCGCCGTGCCGGGCTGGGGCGATGTGGTCACCAACCTCGACACCGTGCCGGTGGTGGCGCTGGCGCTCGGGCCGACGGCGGGGCTGGGCGCGGCGCGCACCGTCGCCAGCCACTATTCGATCATGGTCAAGGGCCTCTCGCAGATCTTCGCCGCCGGGCCCGCCGTGGTCGATGGCCTTGGCGAGGCCTGGAAGGGCGGCGCGGCCAATCACGAGGAGGCCAAGGAGGCCCTCGGCGGCAGCGCGATCCACACCCGCAACGGCGTGGTGGATGACGAGGTCGCCTCCGAGGCCGAGGCCTTCGCCCGCGCGCGGCATTTCCTGAGCTTCATGCCCGAATATGTCGGGCAATCCGCCCGCCGCGTCGAAACCGGCGACCCCGCCGACCGCCGCGAGGAGGCGCTGCTCTCCCTCGTCCCGCGCGAGGAAAAGCAGGTCTATTCGATGCGCCGCTGCCTCGAGATGGTGTTCGACGCTGGCACCGTTTTCGAGATCGGACGCCACTGGGGCCGCGCCGCGATCACCGCCTTGGCGCGGCTCGATGGCTGGCCGGTCTTCGTCATCGCCAGCGATCCCAGCTACCTCGGCGGGTCGTGGGAGGCCAAGACCAGCGAGAAGGTCGAGCGGTTCGTCAGGCTCGCCGACCAGTTCCGCCTGCCCATCGTCCACCTCGTCGACAACCCCGGCTTCATGATCGGGCGCGAGGCGGAAGTTGCCGGGACGATCCGCTATGGCGTCAACGCCATGAACGCGATCTACCGGGCGACGGTGCCGCTCGCCAGCGTGGTCCTCAGACGCGCCTATGGCATCGCGGGCAGCGCGATGAGCAATGCCGACCGCTACCAGTACCGCTATTGCTGGCCCTCGGGCGACTGGGGCTCGCTCCCCATCGCGGGCGGGCTGGAGGTCGCCTACAAGGCGGAGCTCGAAGCCTCCGACGATCCGGAGGCGCTGCTCGAGGAGATCCGCGCAAGGCTGGCCAAGGTGACCTCGCCCTTCCGCTCGGCCGAACGCTTCAATGTCGAGGACATCATCGACCCGCGCGACACCCGGCCCCTGCTTTGCGAGTTCGCAGGGCTGGCGTGGCGGCGGCTGGAGAGTGAGGCCTGACGAGCCCACCCCTAGCCCCTCCCGCAGGCGGGAGGGGGACTGTGTAGCGCAAGTAACTCCCCTCCCGCCGGCGGGAGGGGTCGGGGGTGGGCCTGCTCAGTGCGCACCCAACTCCGCGTCGCTCGGCCCGAACAGCCGGCCCTTCTCGCTCCACAGCACCAGCACGAGGCAGGTGAGCCCGCTCGCCAGCAGCGCCAGCGCCAGCGGGCGCGCGGTTCCGTCATAGGCATAGCCGATCGCGCCGCCCAGCAGCGCGGCCGTGGTCATGCGGACGAAGCCATGGGCCGAGCTTGCCGCGCCGGCGATGGCGAAGAAGGGGTTCATCGCGACCGCGCCGAAATTGCTGCCGATGAAGCCGAGCAGCGCCATGTTGATCGCCATCAGCGGCACGAAGACCCACAGGCTCTCGTCCGGCTGGAAGGCGAACATCACCTGCGCGGCGCTCACCGCGATGAAGGCGAACAGCGCGCTGTGGCTCACGCGGCGCGCGCCGAAGCGCTCGACGATGCGCGAGTTCGACCAGCTGGCGAGCGCCATCGAGCCGGCGCAGATCGCGAAGACCATCGGGAAGATGTCCCCTGCGCCGAAGGTCTCGGTGATGAGCTGCTGCGAGGAATTGATGAAGCCGAACAGCGCGCCGAACACCAGCGCCGAGCCGATCACGTAGCCAGCCGTGCTCGGCAGCGCCAGCGCGCGGCCCATGTTGGCGGCGATGGTGCGGGGGCGGATCGGCTGGCGGTTCGCCTCGGACAGGCTTTCGGGCAGGCGGACGAAGACCCACAGGCCCATCACCACGCCCAGCACCGCGCCCGCGCCGAAGATCGCGCGCCAGTTGCCGACCTGCAGGATCGCCTCGCCGATGCTCGGCGCAACGGCGGGCACCATCAGGAAGATCACGAAGATGAGGCTCATCATGCGCGCCATCCGGTCGCCGCCCACCCGGTCGCGGATGATCGCGGGCGGCAGGGCGACGATCCCGGCGGCGAAGAAGCCCTGCACCGCGCGCAGGGCGATCAGCGCGTCATAGCTCGGTGCGAGGGCGCACAGCAGCGAGAGGGCGACATAGACTGCCACCGAGCCGAGCAGGATCGGCCGCCGCCCGAACCGGTCGGCGAGTGCGCCGGGCACCAGCGACCCGATGCCGCCCGCAAGCAGGTAGATCCCGACCACGAACTGCCGGTCGTTGCCGCTCACCGAAAGATCGGCCGCCAGCGCGTCGAGCGCGGGCAGGATCGCGTCGATCCCGAAGGCGTTCAGCGCCATCAGCAGCGCCATCATCCACATGAGCTCGGTCTCTCCGAGCGCCTTGCGGGCAGGCGTGACGGGGGCAAGCGAGGTGGCCATGGCCGGGCCCTTGCCCATCGGTTCGCCGGATGACCACTGTTCTTTTCGCATCTGCACAAAATGGCAGGCCGGGCGAATTGTTCCAGCAACAGTTCCTTCGTGCGGGGGAAGGTTCTATTTGCCGGACATGGCCCGCGCCGCACCGCCCGACGACGATGATAAATACGAGGCTCCGGACAGCCCCGGCCTCAGGAAGATCATCCATGTCGACATGGACGCCTTCTTCGCCAGCGTCGAACAGCGCGACAATCCCGAGCTGAAGGGCAAGCCGGTCGCGGTCGGCGGGGCCGGCGGACGCGGGGTCGTCGCCGCCGCGAGCTACGAGGCGAGGAAGTTCGGGGTGAGGAGCGCCATGCCCTCGGTCACGGCAAGCCGCCTGTGCCCCGACCTCGTCTTCGTGCGCCCGCGCTTCGATGCCTACAAGGAAGCGAGCCGCCAGATCCGCCGGGTGTTCGAGCACTACACCCCGGTGATCGAGCCCCTGAGCCTCGACGAGGCCTATCTCGACGTCACCGAGGACCGGCTCGGCATCGGCAGCGCCACGCGCATCGCCGAGCTGATCCGGCAGGAAATCCGCGCCAAGACCCAGCTCACCGCGAGCGCGGGGGTGAGCTACAACAAGTTCCTCGCCAAGCTCGCCAGCGACCAGAACAAGCCCGACGGGCTATGCGTCATACGCCCGGGCGAAGGCGCGCAGTTCGTCGCGGGCCTGCCCATCCGGCGTTTTCATGGGGTCGGCCCGCGGGCCGAGGAGAAGATGCAGAAGCTCGGCATCCTCACCGGCGCGGACCTTGCCGCGAAGGACATCGCCTTCCTGCGCCAGCATTTCGGCAGCATGGCCGACTACCTGTTCCGCGCCGCGCGGGGGATCGACCTGCGGCCCGTGCGCGCGCATCGCATCAGGAAGTCCGTCGGCGGCGAGCGCACCTTCTCCGACGACATCGGCAGCGGCGCCGCTTTGCGCGAGACCCTTGCCAACATCATTGACATCGTCTGGGAGCGGATCGAGGCGGCCGGTGCGCGGGGGCGGACTGTAACGCTGAAGCTCAAGTTCACCGACTTCCGCACCATGACCCGCGCGACCTCGCTGCCGCGGTGGGTGAGCGGCAAGGCGGAATTCGCGCAGCTCGCCCGCGCGCTGCTGGAAGCGGAGCTGCCCCTGCGCGGTCCGATCCGGCTGATGGGGCTGACACTGTCGGGGCTGGAGGGGGCCGAGGATGAGAAGCCTGCGCGCGACGAGGCGCAGCTCTCGCTGCTCTAGCCCTGCCCCACCCCGCGCGCCTTCCACATGGCGATCCGTGCGCGGGTGGTGTCCCCGAGCGGTTCGGGGAGCGAGTGCGAGGGGAAGAAGCGCGCCTCCGTCACCTCGCGCCGGTCGGGTTCGGGATGGCGGTCGCACACGCCGGTGAAGATGTGCGCGGTGTGGGGCGATCCCGAGAGCACCTCTTCGATCGTGCCGACCGGTTCGAGCCGCACCAGTTCCACCCCCAGTTCCTCGCGCACCTCGCGCCGCGCGGCCTCGAGCGGGTCCTCGCCCTTGCCGAGCCCGCCGCCCGGCAGGGCCCAGACCGCCGGGCCATAGGAGTGCTTGAGCAGCAGCACGTCGCCGCCGAGGTTGGTGACGATCACGCTCACCCCCGCGATCGGCGCCTTGCGCCAGCGCCGCCAGGCGTGGCGGATCGCGTGCGCCAGCGGCAGCAGGGCGCGGTGGAGCGGGGCGGGCAGGACGTTCGGCATCGGCTCAGGCGAAGACCGTGACGGGAATGCCCCGCGCCCGCGCCGCGCCGAGCAGGCGGGCGACGGGCAGATCGTTCTCGCCGCGCACCGCGGCATCAAACACCGCACGCTTGTCCGCCGCCCCGCCGAGCGTGAACAGGATCGCCTGCGTGTCGACGAGAGCGGGGATCGTCAGGGTGATGCGGTCGAAGGGCGCGTGCGGCGGAAGCGGATCGGGCGTGAGGCGGCGCACCGTCTGCGGGTCATCCACCTGCGGATCGGTGTTGGGGAACAGCGAGGCGATGTGCCCGTCCGGTCCCATGCCGAGCCAGGTCAGCGCGAAATGCGGCGGGCGCGCATCCTCGGCGAGCGGCACAACGACCGCGCCCTCCGGCTCGAGCAGCGCGCGCAGCTTGCCGGTGTTGGAGGCTTCGTGGTCCTCGGGCACGATGCGGTCGTCGTTCGGCCAGACCGCGCGCCCGGCCCAGTCGACGCGGCCACCCGCGATCAGCGCTTCGATGATCGGGAAGGGGGTGGAGCCGCCCGGCAGGCTGACGGCGCCGGGCGCGGCAAGGTGCGCGGCCAGCCAGTCGGCGATCGCGGCGGCATCGGCGCTCTCGATGATCGTGATTTCGGACATGCCTTCCCATAGCAAAAGGGCCGCCCCCGGCAATGGGGACGGCCCTTCGCGGATCGCTGTGCCGTGCCGCTCAGGCGAGCAGCGAGGAGAGGAACCACACGCGTTCCTCGGCCATGTCGGTCCAGTCGTCGAGCAGGCCGTCGGTCGCGTTGTCGCCCGCTTCCTCGGCGAGTTCCTTCATCCGCTTCAGGCGCTCGACGACCTTGCGGTTGTCGTCGCGCAGCTCGGCGATCATCTCCTCGGCGCTCAGGGTGGCGCTGTCCTGGTCCTTGATCTGGGTGTTCTTCGCGACCGAGCCGACCGAGGTCAGCGTGGTGGCTTCCTGCTTGCGCACCCGTTCGCCGATGACATCGATCTGGTCGCGGATCGCCAGCGCCTGTTCGTCGAACAAGAGGTGAAGGTCGCGGAAGCGCGGGCCGCGCACGTGCCAGTGAAAATTCTTGGTCTTGATGAAGAGGGCGAAGTGATCGGCCAGCAGGCCGTTGAGTTCATCGATGAGAGCGGCTTTCGAATTGGCTTTGGCGTCGGCCATTGCATTTTCTCCGTCTTGTGGTTCGCGGGTGACTTAGGGGTGTCGCCCATGTGGTCATTATCCCAATGCAGGAAAATGGATTGGGTTTCGGGAAAGTTGTCTTCTCGGTGATCGACAAAAGCGATCAGAATGCGGCGAAACGGGCGTCGAGACCGATGAAGAGCGCCGCGAGGGCGAGGGCCACGGCCAGCGCGATCCGCACCGCCCGCAAGGGAAGCCGCGCCAACGCCTCGGGCCCGGCCGTCCAGCCCAGCCCCACCGCCACGGCGCCGCCCAGTGCCCCGCCGAGGCCGGCGGTGAACGGCAAGGCGGTCCAGGCCGCGAGGGCGAAGACGGCGAAGCGGGCGGCATCGCCGATCTGGCGGGCGAGCAGCACCACGAGGATCGCGCCGAGCGAGCGGGTCGGCTCGTCCGGCACCTTCGGGCGGACCGGCAGGGCAAGTTCGGCGGCGGCCATGGCGAGCGCGAAAGCGACCAGCATCTGTCCCGCGCGGCGCGGGAGCAGGCTCGCGAACTCGGCCCCGATCCAGGCCATCGCGGCCGCGGCGAGGCAGGACGAGACCACCGCCACCGCCAGCAGCTGCCCGCTCTGCCCCAGCGCCCCGGCCCAGCGCGCCACCATCCACTGGTCGCGCCCACCCGCGGCGAGTGCGGCGACCAGCAGCAGCGACAGGAGAAAGCCGTCCACCGCGTCCCGGTCAGGCGGCCCAGGGGCCGGTGATCGCCAGCGTCGCTGCGGGGGAATAGACGTTGACGAACAGCCACTTGCCGTCGGGCGAGAAGCAGCCGCCGGCCAGCTCTGTCTGCGCCCGCAGCCGCGCGATCGAATAGGCCTCGCCGGCCGGGGTGATGCCGCGGATGTGGTTGTCGACCACGTCGGTGTACTGGTCCTCGCACACGATCAGGTGTCCGCTCGGAGCGACGGTGAGGTTGTCGCCGTAATCGAACTGGGCCTTGCTGCGGCTTTCGAAGAACAACTCGACCGTGTCCGGTGCGCCCGCGAGACCGGGGGTCAGCTTGAGGATCTGCCCGAGCTGCGCCGCCCCGCCGCTGGTGCAGCAGGCGAAAACGGCGTTCTCGCCCATGTGCAGCCCCTCGCCCCGCGCGACCAGCGCCGCGCCGCGCGCCGCCGCCCTCTGGCGCAGGTCGTCCTTCGGGGCTTCCACATCATCGAGATCGATCCACGAGACGCGGTAGGGCTTGCCCACCTCCATCGCCGTGCCGTTCCAGTTGCGCGTGTCGCGCAGCCCTTCGACGACCATCGCCTGGAGCCGCCCGCCTTCGGCGAGGCGGCCGGGGGTCTTGGGGAGGAAGCGGTAGAGCACCGAATCGTCGCGGTCCTCGGTCTGGTAGACGATGCCCGTCGCCGGATCGACGACGGCGGCCTCGTGGTTGAAGCGGCCCAGCGCCTTCAGCGGCACGGCATCGACAAGGCCGCGGGCCGAGGCGGGTACCTCGAACACCCAGCCGTGATCCTGCTCCAGCCCTTCGCCATAGGGCTGGCCGGGGCCGGTCGGGGCCTCCTCGCAGGTCAGCCAGCTGCCCCACGGGGTCACCCCGCCCGAACAGTTGCGGATCGTGCCGCCGAGGCTGCGGAACTGGCGCTTGACCGCGAGTGTCGCCGCATCGAGCACGATGGTGGTCGTCCCCCCGGGGACGAAGGCGCCATTGCGCTTGCCGTAGCCCTTGGCGATCGGCCCGCCCGCATCGTGACGCGGCTGGAGTTCGTGGTTGCGCACCAGCGCGATCTCGCCGTTGCCGAGGTCGAAGCACCCCATCCCGTCGGCGCGGTCGGGCACGGTGCCGCCGTCGTCCATCGCCATGCCGAGGCGGGAGATGACGCGGTAGGAGAAGCCTTCGGGCAGGTCGAGGAAGCCCTCGGGGTCGGGCGTCAGGGGACCGTAGGGCGCGGCGCTGCCGCCGGTGCCGGTCGCGCCCGCCGATCCTGCGTTGCCCCGCGCCATGCAGCCGCTGGCGACGAGCGCCGCGAAGGCGGTGGCGGTGGCGGCCGTGCCGAGGAAGCGGCGGCGATCGGGAGCGATGGGCGTGGTCGTCATGGTCGGGGGGTCACTGTCCTGTCTGGAGCGCGGCGAGAATATCGTCCCACCGCACGAATTTGAAGTTCTGGGCCTTGGGCGCGTTCATGCCGTCCTGTGCCATGAAGATGCCGCCGGGGAAATCGGGTCCGAAATCGCGGTTGTCCAGCTCGATCCCGTCGGTCTCCTGAACGCTGCCGAAAGCCCCCGCCGCGATGCGGAACCGGCCCACCGGCGTCACATCAGGCAGGCGGAAGACGGCATAGGCGTTGTCGCCCTGCGAGGAGGCGACGAGATAGCCCCCGTTCGCCCCTTCGGGCGCGATGGCGAGGCCCTCGACATCGGCGACCAGCATCCTGTTGTCGACGGCGGCGACCATGCGCTCGGCGCCGGTGGTCATGTCGATCGCCCAGATCCCGGCATCTTCCTCGCCGATGTAGAGCGTGTTCGTGCGCGGATCGGCGATGCAGCCCTCGGTCTGGGTCGGCACCTGCGCGAGCGTGGTGGTGGTGCCGCTGAAGGTGCCGTCCGGCCCTTGCGTGATGAGCGTGCGGTAGATCGTGCCCTGCTTGGGCGCGCTGAAGGCGATCACGCCCTCGCGTCCGGCGGGCTTGACCATGCAGATGCCGTAGCCCTCGCCCGGGCCGACCGCGATCCTGCCCGCCGGCGCGAGCTGGCCCGTCGCGGTGTCGAGCAGGGTGAGGAACAGCTGCACCGTGGCAAGGTCGCTGCGGTCGCTCGCCACCACCAGCACGCGGCCGGCGGACAGTTCTATCAGGTCGACATTGTTGAGGCCGGGGCCGGCGAGGAAGCTCTTCTGGGCACCCTTCAGGTCGTAGACGTAAAGGCCGCCCTTCTTGTCGGTGCCGACGATCAGGCTCGCGGCCGGATTGGCCGGGTTGCGCCAGATCGCGGCATCGTCGGCCGCATCCTCGCGCGCCGTGCCGACCGGCGGGGTCTCGGCCCGCGCGGTGACGGTGACCGCCGGATCGCCGGTGATCGCCGGAACCGTCGCGCAGGCGCCTGCGATGCCGAGCGCGAGCAGCGCAAAGCCGTGGAAAGGTCTGATCATGCCGAGCCACCCCGTTTTCGTCCCGAATGGCCCGCCCCTAGGCCGCAAGCATGACAGTTAGGCGACCGTTCGCGCATGGCGCCGCTCCCGCAATTTGAAGAGCTAGCGCCATCGCCGCGAAAGGCCTAGCCACGGGCAAAACAGATTGTGGGAGAAATGGAAGTCATGAAATTCGAAAGCGGCATGGCCGTGGTTGTCACCGGCGGGGCGAGCGGGCTGGGCAAGGCGAGCGCGCAGGCCTTTGCGGATGCGGGCTGCAGGGTCGCGATCTTCGACATCAACGAGGAGGCGGGTGAGGCCCACGCGAAGGCGATTGGCGGCACCTTCCACCATGTCGACATCATGGACGAGGCGAGCGTCGAGGCGGGCTTTGCCGCCGCCCGCGCGGCCCACGGGCAGGAGCGCGTGACGCTCCACTGCGCGATGGCGAGCAGGCGCGGCAAGACGCTCGGCTGGGACAAGGAGGCCGGGGCCTACAAGCGCCTGTCCACCGAGGATTACGCCTTCGGTGCCGAGGGCATCCTCGTCGCCAGCTACCGTGTTGCCAGCATCTCGGCGCTGGGCATGGCCAATGCCGAGCCGTTGAACGAGGACGGGGAGCGCGGCTGCATCATCCTCACCGCCAGCGTCGCCGCGCAGGACGGGCAGATCGGGCAGGTGATCTACGGGAGCTGCAAGGCCGGGGTGAACGGCCTCGTCCTGCCGATGGCGCGCGACCTGATGGACCTCGGCATCCGGGTCAATTCGGTCATGCCCGGGATCTTCGCCACGCCCCTCATGCTGGGGATGAAGGACCGGAACCCGCCGATGTGGGCGCAGCTCAATGCCAGCGTGCCCTTCCCCAAGCGCCTCGGCGAGCCGGAGGAATTCGCGTCGCTGGTGCTCGAGATCGCGCGCAACAGCTACATCAACGGGCACCAGTTCCGGCTCGATGGTGCCATCAGGATGCCGCCGAAGTAGAGGTTTCTCACCACCGTCGTCATTGCGAGGAGCCGCAGGCGACGTGGCAATCCATGGACAGCCGTGGCGGGGTGCAGAACTGCCAGTCCGTGGGTTGCTTCGCTCCGCTCGCAATGACGAGGTGAAACGAAGATGGCCACCGCCACCAACGAATATCCGACCAAGGCCTTTGGCGCGACCGCGCCCGACAGCGGGGTCGGACCGATGTCGATCACCCGCCGGGGCCTGCGCCACGACGACGTGCTGATCGAGATCACACATTGCGGCATCTGCCACTCCGATCTCCACACCGTCCGCAACGACTGGGGGCGCACGACCTATCCGGTGGTGCCGGGGCACGAGATCGTCGGCATCGTTGCCGCGGTCGGCGAGAGCGTCACCCGCCACAAGGTGGGCGACCGGGTGGCGATCGGGTGCATGGTCGATTCCTGCATGGAATGCGCCCATTGCGAGGCGGACCTCGAACAATACTGCCTCGATGGCGGGATGACCGGGACCTACAACGGCACCGACCGGCGCGACGGTTCGCCGACCCACGGCGGCTATTCCGAGCGGATCGTGGCGCGCGAGGAATTCGTGCTCAAGGTGCCCGACAGCCTGCCGATGGCCGAGGCCGCGCCGCTGCTGTGCGCGGGGATCACCTCCTACTCGCCGCTTCGCACCTGGAAAGTCGGGCCCGGCAGCAAGGTCGCGGTCGCCGGGCTTGGCGGGCTGGGGCACATGGGGGTGAAGCTGGCGGCGGCGATGGGGGCCGAGGTGACCGTGCTGTCGCGCAGCGAGGGCAAGCGCGCCGACGCCGAGAAGCTGGGCGCCCATGCCTTCCTCAACACTTCCGACAAGGCGGCGATGAAGGCCGCACGCGGGCGGTTCGACATGGTGCTGAACACCATTCCGGTGCGCCACGACGTCACGCCCTATCTCCACCTGCTGCGGATCGACGGGGTGCAGGTGCTGGTCGGGATGATCGACATGATGCCCGAGTTGCACACCGGCGTGCTCCTGGGGCGCAAGGTGCTGACCGGAAGCGGCATCGGCGGCCTCGCCGAAACGCAGGAGATGCTCGATTTCTGCGCCGCGCACGGCATCCTGCCCGATATCGAGGTGATCCGGATGCAGGACATCCAGAGCGCCTACGACCGGATGGAGGCAAGCGACATCAAGTACCGCTTCGTCATCGACATGGAGAGCCTGCGCACCGCCTGAACACACATCTGCATGTTCTGCTATCTTCGATGATAATTCTATTCGAATACTCTAATAAATATAGAATGAGTATTTGGAATTTGTTTCATCACAGCAACAGTACCCGGACAATATGACAAATCGCGGCACATAACGAATTGTGCGGCGCGAGGCGGGCGTTATTTGGCTTTCTTGCTGCGAACGGAACCCGTTCGAAACAAAAGAAGGTCAAGACGCAGCACGCAGGCGGAACGGTCCCACCTCTCTTTCAGGAGCGTTCCATATGAAACTTCGTTTTGCTTGTGCCGCCTCGGCGCTGACCCTGGGCTGCGCCCTGTCGGCCCCGGCCTTCGCGCAAGGGCCGGACGCCGCCGCGATCGATGCCGCGGCCGCCACCATCGTCGTCACCAACGCCGCCAAGCCCTCCGATGACGAGGCCGCGGGCTTCGACCTCGCCGTGGGCGCCGCCCCGGCCGGGAACGCGATTCCCGTGGGCCTCGGCACCGGCGAGACCGCCGTCTCGAGCGCGGTCATGGTCGCCGCCGCCGCTGCCGCGCAGGATGGCTCGGGCGGGCGCGGGGAACGTTTCTCCGTCGTGCTCAACCAGGATGCCTTCTTCGGCTTCTACCCCACCTTCAACGGCCTCATCCCGGTCGGCGAGAAGGTCGACCTGAGCTTCTACGGCATCCTGTGGACCACCTCGGACTTCTCGAGCGCCACCGGCCTCGGCTCCGACCTGTGGACCGAATTCGGCATCGGCGCCAACTTCATCGCCGCAGACGGCAAGCTGGCGATCAAGCCGCAGATCGGCATCACGAACGGCGCGCTGCTGTCGCGCGGCAACCTCGGGCGCGGACCCCGCAACACCACCACCACCCTCAATGGCGGCAACGTGTTCGACGGCATCGTGCCGAGCCTCACCATCAACTACAGCGACGACAAGTTCGAAGGCGAGTTCTACGGCGGCTACTACGCCGCGCTGCGCAACCGCAGCGACAATGTCGGCGCGCTCGACTTCCTGCACACCTGGATCAACGCCGGCTACAAGTTCAGCAGCAACTTCTCGGCTGGCGCCCATATCGAGTTCCTCGCCAACACCCGCGCCGATCTGCCCGGCGGCAGTGCCTCGAACGTCTATGAATGGTATGGCCCCTACGTGCAGTTCTCGCTGAGCAAGGGCTTCTTCGCCCGCTTCACCGGCGGCATCGAGGAAGGCGGCGGCGCGGGCGGCAACCGCGGCGACTTCTACAAGCTCGCGGTCGGTATGTCGTTCTGATCGCCCGACCCCGAGCCCGCCAGGGGCGCTGCTGCCGGCGACGGCGGCAGCGCCCTTCGTGCTTCCGGAGAAGGCGCTGCGCGATCTTCCGGTCTTCTAACCTTCAAACTGTTGCAGGAATGACACGCAAGAAGATAATAAGAATCCCGCCCTCCACATAAGCTTTGTGCGCAAACGGCCCTTGCAAGATGATGACCGTGACGTGACGGGGGCCCGATTCTTCGGAGAATAAACCCTGCACGCCGCGCAGGTGGAACGATCCAACCTCTTCATGGAGCGTTCCTTATGTCCATCCGTTTCGCAGCAGCCATCTCGGCTGTCGCACTCGCCGCCAGCCTTGCCACTCCCGCCTTCGCCGCGGAGTCGCAGGAAACCATCACCAGCCCCGCGGCCGGCACCGGAGCCGAAGCAGACACCGCCATCGTCATCACCGGAGCCGAGGGCGCGTCCCTCGCCCTGCCCGCGATCGCCCCGCTCGATCCGGCGCGGACCATGGGCCAGGAAGACGACACCCCGGCCATCACCATCTCGGGCGCCGCGACGCTGACCAGCGACTACCGCTTCCGCGGCGTATCGCAGAGCGACGAGGGAATGGCGGTGCAGGGCGGCATCACGATCAGCCACGAAAGCGGCTTCTATGTCGGCGCCTGGGGATCGAACCTTGCGGGCTGGGGCACCTTCGGCGGGGCCAACATGGAGCTCGACCTGATTGCCGGGTTCAAGTTCCCGGTCGGCGAAGGCACGCTCGATACCGGCGTGACGTGGTTCATGTATCCGAGCGGCGCCGACACCACCGATTTCGCCGAGCTCTACGCAAGGCTTTCGGGCGCGGTCGGCCCGGTCTCGCTGACCGGGACCGTCGCCTATGCGCCCTCGCAGGAGGCGCTCGGGAATGTCTTCCCGGTGGGCGGCGGCTTCAATCCCGGCGACAAGGAGGACAACCTCTACCTCGCGGGCGATGCGGCCTATGCCGTGGATGGCGCGCCGATCACGCTCAAGGCGCACCTCGGCTATTCCGACGGCAACCCCGGCCTCGGCCCCAACGGCACCAGCATCGCGCCCACGGGCACCTATTTCGACTGGCTGATCGGCGCGGACATCGTGCCGATCTCGGGCCTGACCTTGTCGGTCGCCTATGTCGACACCGACATCTCCGAAGCCGAAGCGAACCGCATCCGCCCGAACTTCGCCACGCTCGCGGGCAATTCGATCTCGGATGCGACCGTGGTGTTCTCGATCACCGCCTCGTTCTGAGCGGATCGTGACGCAGGAGGGGGCGCCCCGCCGGACAGACCGGCGGGGCGCCCTTTTCTTTTGCGCAGGCTGCCGATAGTTTCCGCCCCGCCCCTCTCATAGGGCGGCGGGAGAGAGACAATGATGCGCAATTTCGTCGGAGCAGCGGCTGCCGCCGCTGTGGTGTTCGTGGCCCAGGCTGGGGCGGCCGAGGCGGCCGGGCGTACGTCCGCGACCATCACCCGCACCACCTACGGCATCCCCCATATCGAGGCGCGCGACTGGCGCGGCGTGGGCTTCGGGGTCGCCTATGCCTACGCCGAGGACAATCTGTGCCTGCTGGCCGAGGAATTCGCCACCGTCGCGGGCGAACGCTCGAAGCATTTCGGCCCAGAGGCCAAGGCGGTGCTCGGTTTCGAGGAGGTCGACAACCTCTCCTCCGACGTGTTCTTCCGCGCGGTGATCGACCTGCCCGCCCTGCGCGAGGGCGCGAAGTCGCTCTCCCCCCGCGCCCGCGACCTGATGGCGGGCTATGTCGCGGGCTACAACCGCTTCCTCAAGAACGCGGGCGCCGACGGCATCCCCGCCGCATGCCGCGGCAAGGCCTGGGTGCGGCCCATCACCGACGACGACATGCTGCGCCTCAACGAGAAGCAGATGCTGCTCGCCAGCTCGCTGAACCTCGCGCCCGCGATCGCCAATGCCGTCCCGCCGGGCAGCCCCGCGCCGAAGGTCGCGATCCATATGCCCGACCCGAAGGAGCTCGGCATGGGCAGCAACGGCTGGGCCTTCGGCGGCGATGTCACCGCCAACGGGCGCGGCATGGTGATCGGCAACCCGCACTTCCCGTGGAAGGGCCCCAACCGCTTCTGGCAGATGCACGTCAAGGGCCCCAAGGGCTACGAGGTGATGGGCGTGGGCCTCGCGGGCACGCCGATGCCGACGCTCGGCTTCAACAGGGATGTCGCCTGGACGCATACCGTCACCGAGGCGCGGCACTTCACGCTCTACCAGCTGGCGCTCGATCCCGCCGATCCGACCCGCTACATGGTCGACGGCAAGAGCGAGGCGATGACGGCGCAAACCGTCACCGTGCCCATGCCCGAAGGCACGCCCGCCGTGACCCGCACCTTGTATTCGACCCGCTTCGGCCCGGTCTTCGTCATCCCCGCGCGCGGCATTGGCTGGACCGCGCAGAGCGCCTTCGCACTCAAGGATGCCAACCGCGGCAACCAGCGCGGGATCGAGACCTGGCTGCGCATCGGCGAGGCGAAGAACGTGGGCGAGGTGCGCGCCGCGGTCAGCGAGACGCTCGGCATTCCGTGGGTCAACACCATCGCGGCCGACCGCCACGGCGACGCGCTCCATGCCGATGTCACCGCCGTGCCCAACGTCTCCGCCGCCAAGGCCAAGGCCTGCGCGACGCCGATCTCGGGCCTTTTCGCGGAACTCGCGATCCTGCTCGACGGCAGCAAGTCGTCCTGCGACTGGGACGCCGCCCCCGGCACCCCCGCCCCCGGCCTGATGCCCGCAGGCGATCAGGCCGCGACGACCGTGAAGACCTGGCTCACCAATTCCAACGACAGCTACTGGATCAGCAACCCCGCGATCCCGCACCGCGAGCTGTCGCCGATCCTCGGCCAATACGCGACCGCGCGCAGCCTGCGGACGCGGTCGAACTTCATCGAGACCGCAGCGATTCTGGACTCGGGCAAGGTCGATCACGCCCGCGCGCAGGCGCTCGCCTTCGGCAATGCCAGCCTTGCGGCCGATCTGGTCGTCCCCGAACTGCTGACGCTCTGCCCCGCCGCCGAGGGTGCCGCCGCGCGCGGCTGCGCGGCGCTCGCCAAGTGGGACCGCCGCTTCGATGCCGACAGCCGCGGCGCGCGCCTGTTCCGCACACTCTGGCCGAAGATCGGCTCGATCAAGGGCCTGTGGGCGGTGCCCTTCGATCCGGCCGATCCGGTCAATACGCCGCGCGACCTTGCGACCGAAGGCGAAAGCGGCGCCAACCTGCTTGCCGCCCTCGCCTCGGTCGTCACGACGATGGAGGAACAGGGCCTGGCGCTGGATTCGCGCTGGGGTGACGAACAGCTGGTGATGGCGGGCAATGATGCGATCCCGATCCACGGCGGATCGGGTTGGCTCGGCGTCCTCAACATGCAGGAAGCCGACCGCGCCGCGAACGGCAAACTGATCCCGCGCCACGGGACGAGCTACATCCAGATCGTCGGTTTCGACGCCAAGGGCCCGGTGGCGGACGCGATCCTCAGCTATTCGCAATCGACCGACCCGGCCTCGCCCCACGCTTACGACCAGACCCGCGCCTATGCGGAGAAGCGCTGGCACCGCCTGCCCTTCCACCGCGCCGACATCCGCGCCGCCGCGATAGGCAAGCCGCGCCGCATAAGCGAGTGACATCCGCAAGCTCCGGCGCAAGATTATGACTGGCAGAATAGCCAACATTTGTTAATCTTGCGCCGGGGCAGGGGATTGGGGATCTCGCACCGGAACGGGCCGCGCATTGCGGCCGGCGCTCTATCCGCGTGCATCGTCTGACATCGCTGGCCCTGCGTCCCGGTTGCGGGGCGTTGTCATCCATTGCGCAAGGACGGATCATGAAACGGACCGCAATCACCGCCGGCACGCTCGCACTGCTCGCCAGCGCCCTCACGCCGCTGCCCGCCATCGCCCAGGACGAGAAGCGCAACGACGAGGACAAGAAGGACAACACCGCCGCGATCGTCGCCGGGATCGCCGCGCTCGGGATCGGCATCGCAATCGCGACCTCGGGCAAGGACAAGGACAAGAACCAGTGGGACGGCGACCGCTACGGCGATCCCTTCAGCCCCGCGCGTTATGTCGAATGCTTCCCGCGCCAGCGCACCTGCTACGAACGCGGGCACTATTCCTACAGCTGGACGCAGCGGATCTTCGGTTCGGGTTCGGGCTGGGGCGGTTCGGGCGGCAGTTGGGGCGGCTCTGGCGGCGGCGGCTGGGGCGGCTCTGGCGGTAGCTGGGGCAACGGCGATCTCGACCGTGCGCGCCGGGTCTGCGTCGACCGCGCCGAGGATCGCGGCCTCAGGAACATCAACGTGGAATCGAGCCAGCCACACGATTCCAAGCGCGCGCGGGTCTATCTCCAGGCGCGCCGCAGCCCGGCCACGGTGAACTACGAGCGCTGGCGCTGCGAATACACCTACAGCTCCGGCCGGACCGACTTCAAGAAAGTGTGACCGCCCGCCACGAAACGCCATTTCAAGGATCGCTCATCATGCATCGCAAGCTTACCCTGATCCCGGCGCTGGTGGCGCTGGGGCTCGCCTGTCCCGCCATCGCCCAGCCGGCCGATGCCCCCGCACCCGCCGGCAAGAAGATCAGCCGCGCCGAGACCACGCTCTCGACCCGCATCGCTGTCGCCGTCAACGGGCACGTGCTCGAGGACCTCAAGCCGGTCATCACCGACGAGGCTAAGCTCGGCCCACTGTTCCTGCGCATGGTGCTGGTCGCCAAGCAGGAGGCGGTCGGCGCGAGCTGTGTCGACTATTCGGTCGACAAGAAGCGGCAGGTGGCGGTCATGCTCGGCAGCCTCGCCCCCGCTCTCGAAGGTCTCGAGAAGGACAAGGCCCAGCCTGTGGTCAACCAGATCCTGCGGCACTACCACACGATGCTTGCCGGGGCGCTGGCGCAACACGCCGCCGACCCGGACGGCTTCTGCGCGGCGGGCAAGGACCTCTACGAGAGACTCTCCGCCGATGCCGACGGCGACAAGGTCCTGATCCTCACCCCGGCGACCTGACCGGCCCGCCCCCTGCCGGCCGGGCCGCGTGCCCGGCCGCATCGCCGGCTTCAAGGGGCGTGCAATTCGCCGCGTGGGGCAAGCGAATGAGATAGATGAACGCCCCACAGTCTGCTGACGCTGTGGGAACAGCCGCATGCTCTGGTCCTGCCTGAGCCTTGTTCGCCGGCCCGGCCGTGGCGCTGGAGCTATGGCCCGGCGCGCGAATACCTGATGCGTGCCGGCGACCTGATCTCCGCCGAACAGGCAGAGCGGCGGGTGCTGATCATGGAAAACCCCGGGCTGCCGGGCCAGGCGGCGATCACGCCGAGCCTCTATGCCGGCCTGCAACTGGTCCTGCCGGGCGAGGTGGCGCCGTGCCATCGCCATACGCAGAACGCCCTGCGCTTCGTGATGGAGGGGAGCGGCGCCTACACCGCTCTCGACGGCGAGAAGGCGGTGATGGAGCCCTTCGATCTGGTGCTCACGCCGGCCGGGCAATGGCACGACCATGGCAACGAGACCGCCCAGCCGATGATCTGGCTCGACGGGCTCGACATTCCGACCGTGCGGCTGTTCGATGCTCAGTTCTCGGAGAGGCTCGACCAGCCGACCCATCCGGTGACCGCTCCGCCCGGCGACACGCTGGCGCGCTACGGCCGCAACCTGCGCCCGATGCGCGGCCATGTTGCCGACCGAAGGCCGACCGGGCGTCCGCTGTTCCATTACCGCTTTGCCGACTGGCGCCCTGCCCTCGCCGCCATGGCCCGTTCCGCGGAGATCGACCCGCACCTCGGCCATGCGCTGGAGTTCCTGAACCCGGCCGACGGCGGGCAGGTGCTCGCGACGATGTCCGCCCATGTCAGGCTGTTGCCCGCGGGCTTCGAGACCCGCCCGCGCCAGAGCACGGACGGAACGGTTTTCGTTGTCGTCGAGGGCGAAGGTGAGGCAGAACTGAACGGCGAGGTCGTGCCGCTGCACGAGCGTGACGTGGTGGTCGTTCCCTCGTGGACACGGCTGGTCCTGCGCTCGTCGCGCGAGCTCGTCCTGTTCGCCTATTCCGACAAGGCTTCGCAGGAGAAGCTGGAACTCTACCGGGAGCGCAATCTTTGACCCTGTTGTTCGACCCCCAGCCGCCCGTGCTGGCCCCCACAAGCGATGGCCGTTTCTTCCCGGTGCGGCGCATCTTCTGCATCGGCCGCAACTACGAGGAACATGCCCGCGAGATGGGCGACAAGGCGGATCCCGAAGCGCCGTTCTTCTTCACCAAGTGGGCCGAAACCGTGGTCGGCGACGGTGCGACGATTGCCTATCCGCAGGGCACATCGAACTTCCACTACGAGGCCGAGTTGGTCGTCGCGATCCACCGGCCCGGGCGCAACATCCCGCGCGAACGGGCGCTCGATCACGTCTGGGGCTATGCCGCCGGACTGGACATGACGCGCCGCGACCTTCAGTCGGAAGCGCGCGCCAAGCAGCGGCCATGGGACGCCGGCAAGAACGTCGAGCAGTCCTCGCCCCTCGGCCTGATCCACCCCGCATCCGCACTGGGCGATGCCACCAAGGGGGCGCTCACGCTGACGGTGAACGGCGTCGAGAGACAGCGCGGCGACCTGTCGCAGATGATCACCCCTGTCGATCGCCTGATCGCGTTTCTCTCCGGCCTCTACCGGCTGGAAGCGGGGGACCTGATCTACACCGGCACACCCGCCGGCGTCGGTGCCGTCGTGCCTGGTGACGTGATTGTCGTTGCTGTCCAGGGACTGACATCGCTGACCATTACGGTGGGGCAGCATGATCAATGATTTTCTTGCCGCTGGTCGCTTGCGGGAACGGCACCTTCATAAGCGAAATCAGGTACCCGCTGCAGGCAGCGGTGCTGGCGGCCCAAGCATTCCGGCCATCACGCTTCCGCTTATCGGTGCGAAGCCTTTCTCGCGGCCGTCCAACCGGTACGCGAAACGCCGGAGCCTTCCGCCGGAAGGCTAACAGACCGAAGGCGTCACCCATCCTGTAAGGCTCGCCCGTGGCTTGGCAGTTCTGATCGCCACGCCTGCAAAAGGCGTCGTTCACGGACGACCGAGGGATCAAATCCCTCGACTCGAAAGATTTATCGACCTTCTGGGGCTGTTCGGGAAGCGAGGGCTGGAGCGGGTGAAGGGAATCGAACCCTCGTCGTAAGCTTGGGAAGCTTCTGCTCTACCATTGAGCTACACCCGCATCGCGATGGCGGGGCCTGTGGCCCGGCTGCCTGATGCGCGAGCCCCTTGCCACGAGGGGGCGGCGCTGGTCAACACCCCTTCGCGGGGACCGGCAAGCGGGGCGGCGCGGGGCTATGTGCCGCGGGGCCCGTCCCCGGCGTCCAGCCGCCGCGCGAGAGTGTCGACCAGGGCTGCGGTGTCGGCGGGCTTGGCGATCAGGGGAATATCGGCCAGATCGGCTGGCACGACGCCCGCGTCGTAGCCGGTCAGGAAGATGACCGGGATCGCGCGCGCCCGCAGCGCCCGCGCGAGATCGAACGAGCGCACCGGCCCGAGGTGGATGTCCAGCAGCGCGATATCGACCTGCGTTTCGGCCAGCAGCGCGTCGAGATCGGGCGGCGTGCCCCGGCAGGCGGCGATCACCGCCCCGGCCCGGGCAAGGCTGTCGCGGCTGTCCTCGGCCTGGTAGAAATTGTCCTCGACGATGAGGATGTGGCGGCCCGAAAGCCTGCTCTCCGACATGCAAAAGTTCCCTCGTTCGTCGCCCTTGCGGTCGAACCTATTCGTTGCTGAAGCTGGCCGCGATGATCCGGCTGGCGAGGTCCGCCTCCTCGTCGGGGGACAGCCGGTCGCGGATCGCGGCCAGCGGCGCGACCAGCCTGTAGGTCATCCCGTCCGCGTCGAAGCTGCGCTCGGCTCTGCCCCGCAGCGTTGCCGGGACGATGCTCATGAGCAACGTGCTGCCGAAGCCTTCGACCGGCTGCTCCGCCGCCGCGGCAGGCGATGCCGCCGCGCCGCCTTGCTCGCGCCAGAGCAGCGTGAAATCCTCGCCGGCGGTCGACCATGTGACACTCACCCGCAGCCCGTCCGAGACGCCGAGCCCGTACTTGTGGGTGTTGGTGGCGAGCTCGTGCAGCGCAAGGCTCAATTGCTGGGCGGCGATCTGGCCGATCTCGATCGGCGGTCCGGAATAGGCGATGCGGTCGCCATAGGTTGCACGCGGCACCGCCAGCGCCGCCTCCACCACCGCCGAAAGCCGCGCCCGCGCGTCTCCGTCCGCGCCCATCGATCGCGTCGCATCGGCGAGCGCCCGCACCCGGCCGAGGAAGGGATCGAGAAAATCGGCAAGGCTCCGGCTGCCCTTGGCCGATTGCATCGCCAGTGTGTGCACCACCGACAGCAGGTTGCTGCTGCGATGCACGGCCTCGCGCGCCTGCACCGCGAGCGCGGTCGTCGCGCGTTCGAGATCGGCGGTGCGCTCGCGCACCTGCAGGTCGAGCGAGGCAAGCGTCGCCTTGTGCGCGGCGATCTCCTCGTGGAGGCCGCGATTGACCGTCTCGAGCGCCGCCGGCGAGGGCAGCCGGACGATGTCGGGGATCAGCCGGAACAGCATCACCGCAGTGGCGATGGAGACGAGACCCGTGGCCAGCTTGAGCCAGCCCACGAAGGGATAGATCGGCACCCACAGCGTCACGATCATGAAAAGATGGGTGATGCCGCACAGCAGGATGAAGGCGGCGAACAGCACCACCAGCGCGGGCTGCGGCACCTCTGCGCGCCGGCGCAGCACCATGAACAGCGCGACCGGAATGGCGGTGTAGGACAGGAAGATCAGCAGGTCGGAACCGGCCCACAGCAGGACCAGCCAGGGCTGCCACAACAGGCACATGCCGTGCGGCATGTATTCGCCATAGTCGATGACATGGTGTTCCATGCGGTGATCCTCGCGTCCATCTCGGGGCCGGCACCTGCGTGTCGCGCCGGCTCCGTCGACGGGATGCAGGGAGCCTGAAACTGTCCACACCAGACAGATTTCACCCCGTCAAGCGGCAATCGCTGTCCTGAAAAGGAACGTAGGTCAATAAACCCAAAAACCAACCGGAGGCGGTGCGATAAAGATCATGGTTGATTAGTCATCAAACCTAACATGGATTAAAGAACACCCGGGCTTTATCTCAAAGGACATGGTCCGCCGGAAGCGTCATTACATTTGATACGCGGCGATTCGCAAAGAATGCGGGATCCGGCCGAGGGCGAAAATTGGTTGAGAGTGCAAAGAGCGTCGGCGTCCAAACGCCAGCGGACGACACCCGGCATTACACCGGGGTGGCCGAAAGGCCCGGTTTCCTGAGCCGAAGGCCGTGGTGGTTCATCTATGGCTTCGCTCTGGCACTGACGGTCATGGCCGTGGTGCTGCGACGCTCGCTCGACGTGCTGGGCGAAGGCATCGTGCCCTTTGCCCTGTTCTACCCGGTGGTGCTGGCCTGCACGCTGGTGGGCGGGCTCGGACCGGGGCTCTTGTCGCTGGCCATTTCCGCGGTTGCGGTCACGCTGTTCTGGCTGGAGCCGACGGGGCCCCTCTCGCTGTCGCCGACCGGCCTCGTGAACATGATCCTGTTCGCGCTTTCCAACGGCGCCCTGATCGCGGTCGCGCATCTCCTGCGCACCTCCTACCGCAACCTGCGCCAGAGCGAGGCGCGGCTCAGCCTGTCGCAGGAGGTCGGCAAGATCGGCATCTGGGATCTCGATCTCAAGACCGGCGGTCTGTGGTGGTCGCCCTCCTTCTACCAGCTGGCCGGCTTCGACCGCGACGAGACGCCGAGCGTGAAGGCCGTGCTCGACCGCATCCACCCGGACGATCGCCCGCGTGCCATCGCTGCCTTCGAAGCCGCAAGGGACGGGCGCGACCGGCTCGATCTCGAGTTCCGCTACAACCGCGACGACGGTGCGACCGTCTGGATGGCGGGCCGTGCGGAGCTGTTCCGCGACGCGAAAGGCCGGCCAGCACGCCTGCTCGGCATCAACTTCGATGCCACCCCGATGCGCACCATCGAGAGCGAGCGGGACCGGGCCGACACCCTGCTGCGGACCCTGTTCGACAGCCTCCCGGGCGCGGCCTATGTCAAGGACACCGAAGGCCGCATCCTGCTCGGCAACCGGGGCATGGCCGAAGCGGTCGGCTGCCCGCCGGAGGAATTCATCGGCCGGACCGACGTCGAGATCATGGGCAACGAGGAGTCGGCCCGCGCGATCATGGCGCATGACCGGATGGTGCTCGACGAAGGCGTCTCGAGACAGCTCGAGGAGGACCTCGTCCTGCCCGACGGGCGGATGAGCCACTGGCTTTCGGTCAAGACCCCGTTCCGCGATGCCGACGGGCAGGTGAAGGGGATCGTCGGCATCTCCCTCGACATGACCGAACGGCACCGGGCCGAGCGGCGCCTGCGCTTCCTGGCCGACGAGGTCGATCACCGGGCCAAGAACCTGCTGGGCGTCGTGCAGTCGATCGTGCGCCTGACGCGGGTCGAGGACGTGACGGGGTTCAAGGCGGTGCTGGCCGGGCGGATCCAGGCTCTTGGCCGTGCCCACAGCCTGCTGGCTAGCAACCGCTGGGATGGCGTCGAGATCTCCGCACTGGTGCGCGAGGAACTGGCGCCGTTCGGACGCGGGACGGAGCAGATCCGGATCGCGGGGCCATCGCTGCTGATCGCCCCCAATGCCTCGCAGGCGCTCGCGATGGTGCTGCACGAGCTTGCCATCAATGCTGCGCGTTATGGGGCGCTGTCGGTCGAGGGCGGGCAGTTGAGCGTCGTGTGGCGGCTGACGGATCGCGATGGCGAGGCACGTCTTGAACTGGGCTGGCAGGAAGCCTGCGGCCCCGCGGTGGTGATGCCGGCCAACCCGGGCTTCGGCTTCACCGCGGTGCGCGGCGCGATCGAGCACCAGCTCGGCGGGCAGGTCGCGATCGAATGGGCGCCGGAGGGGGTGCGGTGCCGCATCACCTTCCCCGCAGCCGGCAACGTGGTCGAGGATCGCTCCGGCCGCGCCCCGGCGGGAAGGGCACGCGAGGAAGACCGGCCAGGCGCGCCGGGCGAGACCGACCTCGCCGGGCTGCGCGTGCTGGTGCTCGAGGACGAAGCGCTGATCGCGCTCACGCTCAGGGATCTGGTCGAGGACCTCGGCTGCATCGTCGTCGGCCCGGCACATTCGGTGGAGGCCGGCATGGCGCTGATCCGCGAGCAGGCGCCCGATCTGGCGATCCTCGACATCAATCTCGCGTCGCGGAGCAATGCGCCGGTCGCGCGGGCGCTGCAGGCGCTGGATGTGCCCTTCGTCTACTGCACCGGCTATGCCGAACCCGAAGGGCAGATCGCGCCCGATCTGGCGGCGGAGACGATCACCAAGCCGGTCGATCCGCACCTGCTTGCCGCGGCGCTGAAGCGGGCGGCGGGTCGGCGCGTGGCGGGGGTCCGCTAGAGCCGCGCGGCGCGGCGTGGATCAGTCTTCGAACCAGTGGCGCCAGGCGAACCACGCCATCACCGCCGCCGCAATGACGAGGCAGAAGACCACAACCCCCCAGAACGCCCAGGGCTCGGCGGCATAGGGGATGCCCTCGACATTCATGCCCAGGAGGCCGGTGACGAAGGTCAGCGGCAGGAAGATGAAAGCCGTCACCGCGATGGCGAGGCTGCGCTGGTCGATCTTCTCGGCGCGCAGATCGGTGAGCTGTTCATGGAGCAGCGCCGCGCGCTCGCGCACCGCCTCCAGTTCCTCGGCCATGCGGGCGAAGCGGTCGGCCGCCTCGCGCAGGTGCATCCGGTCGTCCTTGCTGATCCAGTCGAATTCGAGCTGCGCCATCGCCGCCAGCGCATCGCGGTCCGGCGCGACGAAGCGCCGCAGCACGATCGCCTGCGAGCGGATATGGGCGATCTTGCGCCTGAGCGCATAGATGTCCCCGCCGTCGAGCATCCCCTCGCAATCGTCGAGACTGTCGCCGAGGTCGGCGACCTGCGGATCGAGCTCGGTCGAGATCGCCTGCGCCAGCGCGGCGACGAAATCGCCCCCGTCGGTCAGCCGCCCGGCGCGCATCGCCGCCTCGACCTTTGCGAGCGCGGCGAGGCGGTGACGGCTGACCGAGGTGACGCGGGCACCTTCCACCCAGACGCGGATCGACACAAGGCCGTCCGAATCCTGCATCGTGTCGAGGCCCGTGCCGCGCAGGTTGATCAGCGCGCCGTCATCCACATCGTCGCAGCGCGGGCGGGTTTCGTGGGCGACGAGGGCATTGGCGGCCATCGGCGGGACGTAGCCCGGCAGGTCCATGCTCTCCCCGTGCCCGATGTTCTCGACATGGAGCCAGACGAAGCCCGAGCCGTCGAAGGTGGCGACATCGAGCGGGCCGATTTCGCTCACGGTGCCGCCCTGCACCTTCAGGGCCTGCACGTGGATCGGGCGGGTTGTGGCGTCCATCGCCCGCGACGTTAGCCCTGCCGCCCCGCCTCCGGCAAGCCGGGGGCGGAGCGCGGCTTGTCAGAAATACTTCTCGCTCGCGATCGCAGCCCCTTCCGCGAGTGCGGCGAGCTTGGCCCAGACGATCTCCGGATCGAGCGCATTGCTGCCCGCATGGACCGAAAAGCCGCAATCGACGCCCGCCATCACGCGCTCGGCCCCCAGCAGATCGGCATAGCGGCCGATGCGCTGGGCGATGAGTTCGGGGTGCTCGATATAGGGCGACTGCGGCTCGACCATGCCGGGGCACAGGATCTTGCCTTCGGGCAGGGGGTGCTTCTCGAAGAAGGCGAATTCGTGCGCATGGCGCGGGTTCGCGCCTTCCAGAAGAACGGTCTGCGGCTTGGCGCTCCAGACGATGTCGGCGATCTCGTCGAGCGCGACATCGCAGTGGTGCGGCCCCGGATAGTTGCCCCAGCACAGGTGCATCCGCAGCTGCTCGGCGGGGATGTTCTGCACCGCATGATTGAGCGCGGCGATGTTCATGCCGATCCGCTTGCGGAATTCCTCGGTGGAAAGATGGGTGAACTGCACGTGGCGGCCCATCGCAAGGTCGGGGCAATCGACCTGCAGGGTGATGCCGGCAGCCGCGATGGTCTCGTATTCGTGGCGCAGGCCCTCGGCGAGGGCGAAGACATATTCCTCGTCGCTGGCATAATACTGGTTGGGGAAGAACAGCGCGGTCACACCCGGCGAGGCGGCGGACATGAAGGTGGCGTGGCCGTTCGCCAGCCGCTTGAGGCGCTCGGCGTCGATGCGCGGGGCCTCCATGTCGATGACGGTGATGGGCGCGGTGCAGGCGGGCGCGGAACGCTTGGCGCGGCCCTTGTTGCCGAACACCTGCGCCTTGGCGCCCGGGAACGCTTCGAGATCGGCGAATTCATACTGCCCCGCCTCGCCGCCAAAGCCCGACAGGCGGTGCTTGATATAGGTGGCGTAGGAGGGCTTGGACTGCTCGCCGTCGTTGACGATGCTCACCCCAGCCTCGATCTGGCGCTTGATGACGTAGGCGGTCGCTTCCTCGACCGCGGCGTCGAAGGCTTCCTCCGACACGACCTCGCCGCCCTCGCGGGCGAAGACGAGGTCGAGCAGCGCCTCGGGACGCGGCAGGCTGCCGACATGGGTGGTGAGGAAACGCTTCTGGGTCATTTCGGGGCCTTTGGCTTGAGGAAGGCGGCGATGGCGGCGTTGAAGGCGGCCGGATTATCGGCATTGGCGAGGTGGCCGGCGGCAGGAATCTCCAGATGCCGTCCGCGCGGTGCCAGCGTCGCGAGCACGCGCGCGCATTCGCGCCGCCACAGGGTATCATGTGCACCGGTCATCGCCAGCACCGGCATCGCCAGCAGCGCCGCCGCCTCGCGCGGGAAGCCGGGGGCGTGGCTGTTCGAGAGCAGATCGCGGCCGTCATAATCGGCGAGGATGTCCAGCATCAGCGCCCGGGCCTCGCTGGTGTGGGTCTCCATCAGCGGATGACGCGACCATTCGGCGCGCAGGCGCTCCAGATCACCTGCGGCAGCGAGTGCGCGGAACCGGTCGAGGTCGATCACCTCCTGCCGTTCCACCAGCGCCGGCAGCGGCGCGCCCGAGACCACCAGACCGGTCAGACGCGAGGCGAACTTGCGTGCCACGTCGAGCGCCACCACCGCCCCCTGCGACAGGCCGGCCAGCGCAAAGCGTTCGAACCCGAGGAAGTCGGCGATGGCGATGATGTCATCGGCCTCGCGCGCCAGATCGCTCGGCGCGGTGGAGGCACCGCAGCCGCGCCGGTCAGGCATGACGAGGAAGAAGTCTGTGGCGAGGCCCGCAACCTGCGGCGCCCACATGCGGTGATCGAGGGTCCAGCCGTGGAGCAGGATCAGCGGTGCGCCGTCCCCTGCCATGCAGATGGGCAGATGGCCGCCTGCCACGGCCACCTGCCCATGCCACGGGCCGTCAGGCTGCGGGGTGCGCGCGGCAAGCATGTCGCTTCTGCACCCCGCTTGCGCTCAGGCCGCTTCGGCGGCGCGGAAAGGGTTGTTGTTGTGGTGATCGCCCGCCAGCCAGCGCTTGAGTTCGGCATGGGCGGAGGCGCGGCGCTCGGCATCGAGCGGCGCGGCGCGCGGGTCGTCATGGGTGAATTCGAGGATCATCCCGTTGGGGTCGGTGACATAGACCGACTTGCAGTAGCCATGCTCGAGCACATAGGTCTGCGGCTCGACGATCCCGGCGGCGGCGATGCGGCGCACCAGTTCCTCCTGCGCATCGGCATCGACCTGCAGCGCGATGTGGATGAAGGGGCTGGAAGGGATGTCGGGCCCGAATTCGGCCTGGTCCTCCGCATCGGCGAACTGGAAGAAGGCGAGCGCGCTGCCGTCGGCCAGCTCGAAGAAGCAGTGGCAATAGGTGCGCTCCTTGCCGAACAGCTCGTCCTTCTCGCAATAGGTCGCCATCAGCGGGAAGCCGAGCACGTCCTCGTAGAAGGCGCGGGTCGCCTCGAGGTCCTTGGTGACATAGGCGGTGTGGTGGAGGCGGTTGGCCAAGATCTTCGTCATCGTGCTTTCTCCCCGTTCAATTCACGCGGCCAGCTTCGCCGCGATCCGCGCGACATGTGCCCCCTGGAAGCGGGCACCCGCAAGCTCGTTTTCGGAGGGCATCCGGCTGCCGTCGTTGCCCGCCAGCGTCGAGGCGCCATAGGGCGTGCCGCCGCTGATCTCGCCCATCTCGGCATTGCCTTCGAAGGTGTAGGGCAGGCCGACGATCACCATGCCGTGATGCAGCAGCGTGGTGTGGAAGGAGGTGATGGTCGTCTCCTGCCCGCCGTGCTGGCTGGCGGTCGAGACGAACACGCTCCCGACCTTGCCCACCAGCGCCTTGGTGAACCACAGCCCGCCGGTCTGGTCGAGGAAGTTCCTCATCTGCGCGGCCATGTTGCCGAAGCGGGTGGGTGTGCCGAAGACGATGGCGTCGTAATCCGCCAGCTCGTCCGGGGTCGCAATCGGAGCGCTCTGTTCGGTCTTCATTCCTGAAGCCGCCGCCACTGCCTCCGGCACCAGTTCGGGAACGCGCTTGACGACGACCTCGGTGCCGGGGACGCTGGCCGCCCCTTCGGCGACGGCAGCCGCCATCGCCTCGATATGGCCATAGCTCGAATAGTAGAGCACCAGCACCTTGGTCATGTCAGTCGTTCCTCAAGTCAGAATTTGAAGCCCACTTCGACCCCGTAGCGTCGCGGGCGGGCACGGAACACGAAGCCGCCGGGGGAGAATTCGGCGTTGTAGATCTCGTTGAAGAGGTTCTGGGCGAAGGCGGTGATCGACACCCCGTTGGCCAGCGTCACCCCGGCGCGCGCGTCGACGATGTCGACCGGATCGCGCACGGTGGTGTTGAACGGCTCCCACCAGGTCTTGCCGATGCGGCGGTAATCGACGCGCAGAAGGCCATCGACGCTGTCGCTGATTGCGCCGGCATACTGCGCCCCGAGGTTGAGCGTGTAGCGGCTGATCTGCGGCGCCTCGTTGCCGATCACGGATGCGTCGGGGAACTCCTTGATCTCGCTGTCGGTCACGCCGATCGCGGCGTTGATGTCGAAATCGGGCAGGACCTCCGCGGTCGCTTCCAGCTCGAAGCCATTGATCCGGGTCTCGGGAATGTTGCCGAGGTTCTGGGTCGAGCTGTCGGCGAGGAACACGAAGAAATAGCCGTTCTTCGACTTGGTGGTGTAGGCCGCGCCCGCCAGCCGCACCGGGCCGAGCTGCGCCTTGGCGCCCAGCTCGAAGGTGTCGGCGGTTTCGGCCTGGAAGATGTCGCCCACCCCGACGATCCCGGCGCGCCGCGCCTCGGCGCCCACCCCCGTCTGGTTGAACCCGCCCGAGCGGAAGCCGCGCGAATAGCCGCCGTAGAGCGTGAGGTCGGTGCTCGGCTCCCAGGTCAGGGTGATCTTCGGCTGCCAGTCGTCGAACACGACATTGCGCACCTCGCCGCTGCGCGCGGTCGGCACGCCCGGCACCACCGGCAGGAAGTTCTGCGGGGTCAGCGTCGTCTGCTCGCGCCGGTCGCGGTCGTAGCGCAGGCTCGCGTCGACCCGGAACTCCGGCGAGAACTCGTAGCCCGCATTGGCGAACAGCGCCCAGGCGAAGTTCTCCTGCCCGTCGGCGAGGAAGGTCAGCTGCGGGTTCAGCGGATTGGTCGAGGGGCTGCGGAACACCGCAGTCACCCCGTTGCCGGTGTCGATCAGGTTGCCGGTCGAGATGTAGCGGGTGGTGTCGATCAGGTAGCCGCCGACCATCCAGTTGAAGGCGCGCCCGTCCTCGGGCGAGGCGAGGCGGACTTCCTGGCTGAACGCCTTCACGTTCAGATACTGGCTCTGGTTGATGTCGAAGCCGAAGAACTGGAACAGCAGCGATTCCCGGATCGGCAGGAAGTTGAACGCGTCGCCGGTGACGATTTCCGAAAGCGTGTCATAGGACGAGATCGAGGTCAGGACCGCGTTGTCGCCGGCATATTCGACCTTCAGCGCGACGTTGTAGATGTCGCGGTCGTTGCGCCCCGGGTTGTTCACCCGGACCGGGGCGATGGTGTTCACGTCATTGACGATGTTGTAGTAGAAGCCCTGCGTGCGCAGCTGGTTGACGCTGGCGCGCAGGTCGAAGGTCAGCCGGTCGGTCGCCTCGACGATGAGGTTGCCGCGCAGCGAGAAATCCTCGACCGGATCGGCATCCTCCCCGAGGAAGGTGTTGGGGATGAAGCCCTCGGTGTCGTACCACGAACCGGCGATGCGGAACTTGACGTTCTCGGCGAGCGGCCCGCTGATCCCGCCGCGCAGGAAGTAGCCGAAGCCGTTGTCCACGCCCGCGGTGATGTTGCCGGAGAACTCGTCGGTCGGCTTCTTGGTCTGGATGATGATCGCCCCGCCGATGGCGTTGCGCCCGTAGAGGCCGCCCTGCGGGCCCTTCAGCACTTCGATCTGCTCGATGTCGAACAGGTCCTGGTTGAACTGCGCCGGGTTCACCTGCTGGACCCCGTCGACGATCACGGCGACGCTGGGCTCGGAATTGCGGTTCTGGGTGATGCCGCGGATGATGACGAAGGCGTTGCCCGCGTTCTGGGTCTCGACGAGGTTCACGTTGGGGGTGAGCGCGATGAAGTCCGCCGGGCGCTCGATCCCGGCGTTCTGGATCGCCTGCGAATCGAAGGCGGTGACGGCGGCGGGGGTATCCTGCAGGGTTTCCGAGCGACGCAGGCCGGTGACGACGATGCCCTGGTTGTCCACGGTGTCCGTGGCCGGTGCCGCGTCCTGCGCGGCCAGCGGCACGGCGACTAGGGTGGCGGCGGCGATGGCGGTGCTGCCGAGGAGGCTGCGGGTGACGCGGCCCATGCCCGAAATCTTCATGTCTCTCTCCCCTGTGCGCGCGCTCGCGCGCCGCTCTTTGTGGCGACCCCTCCCTGATCGGCTGGTTATGGAATTCGCAATGCGAAGTCAACTTCGATATGCGAAACTTTGAGGCTGTGGCGCATTGGCCACGGGAGAGCACGCCGGATGCGCCCGCCCCTGCCGCTTCATGCCGGCGCGGTGGCGATGTCGTTGTCAGGTCGTCGCATGGTCATCGCGCACCGGTCGCGGGGCGCTTGGCCTGCCCCTCAGGGCCGCAGACTGGCCTCGAGCGCCGGCCAGCGTTTCAGTGCCGCCTCGATCTCGCCCGCCGCGCGGCGCAGCAGCGGAAGGCGGGTGCGGACCAGCTCGTCCTGCGAGATGCGGGTGGTCGAGGTCGAGCAATTGATGCTCGCGATAACCCGCTTGTCACGCCCGAAGATCGGCACCGCGACCGAGACGATGCCGTAATCTAGCTCGTCGAGCGCCGAATCGTACCCCCGCTCGGCGATCAGGGCGAGCCGGTCGACCAATGCGGCGCGGTCGGTTACGGTGCGCTCGGTGAAACGCTGATAGGGCGCGCGGGCATAGAGCGCGGCGCGCTCGTCCTCGGGCAGATGCGCGGCGATCGCCTTGCCGAGCGAGGTCGCATGGAACGGAAAGCGCGTCCCCACCCCCGCCGCGACGCGGAACCGGCGGTCGGTCGAGACATGGGCGACATAGAGAATGTCGGCGCCCGAGAGCACCGCCAGGCTGGCGCTGTCACCGGTCTGGTCGCGCAGGGCCTGCAAGGGCGGCAGCACCACCTGCTCGATCTGCATCGAGGCGAGGAAGGCCGAACCGATGGTCAGCACCGCCGGGCGCAGCAGGAACTTGCGCTCGTGCTGGCCGACATAGCCCAGCTCCACCAGCGTGATCAGGCAGCGGCGGGCGACAGCGGGCGGCAGCGCGGTCTTGGCGGCGACCTCGGAGAGGGTCATCTCCGGATGATCCTCGTCGAACGCTTTCAGCACGCGCAATCCGCGTTCGAGCGTCGAGAGGAACTCCGGGTCTTTCCCTGCCGCTTCAGCCCCTGCGGATCCCATGCACCGGCCTTTCGATGGAGCGGCGGATCGCCGCATCGTCTGCCCCCAATAGGGGCGGCGCGGTGACGCTGTCCATCCGCTCGCCATCGAAGGACAGGGGGAAACGGATGGTGCGGAAGGTCCCCTTGGGCCCGTCCGGATCGGCGACCTCGAGCCCGAGCACCTTGGCCTGCTCGGTCGCGAGCACCTCGGCGCTGTCATAGACCGGCGAATTGGGGACTTCGAGGCGGGTCAGCTCGGCGGTCCAATCGGCGCGGGTGCGGGTGGCGAAGATCGGGGCGAGGAAGGCGACGACATCCTCGTAATGGGCGATGCGCGCCTCGCGGGTGGCGAATTCGGGCCGTTCCAGCATGTCGGGCTGGCCGATCGCGGCGGCGAGGTTCTCCCAGAACTTGGGCGGCGATGACATGTGGAGCGCGAGCCACTTGCCGTCCGAACACTGGAAGACATAGCTCTGCGAGACGTGGGGGCGGCTGTAAGGCCCCATCACCTGGTCGGCCGAGAGCAGGTGGGTGAAATCGTCGAGGTTGAAGTGGCACATCGCCTCGAACATCGAGGTCTCGACCACCCGGCCGCGCCCCGTCCAGTGCCGCTCGTTGAGCGCGGCGAGGATGCCCAGCGCGGTGTAGAAGCCGGTCATGGCATCGGCGATGGCCGGGCCGACGACGCGAGGGTGCTCGGGGTTGACCAGCAGCCGCAGGAACCCGCTCGCGGCCTGGGCGACGGTGTCGAAAGCGGGGCGGTCACGCTCCGGCCCCTCGCTGCCGAAGCCCGAGATCGCGGCATAGACGAGGCGCGGGTTGATGGCCTGGAGCCGCTTCGCACCGACCTTCAGCCGGTCTGCCACGCCGGGGCGGAAGTTCTGGATGAACACGTCGGCGCGCTCCACCAGCGCGTCGAGCACCGAAAGATCGCTTTCCTTCTTGGGGTCGATCGTGATCGAACGCTTGTTGCGGTTATAGGTCTGGAAGTGGGGCGAGTAGAGCTCGCCCTTGAAGCTGCGGAAGGGATCACCCGTGCCGGGCTGCTCGACCTTGATGACATCCGCGCCGAGGTCGGCCAGCAGCATCCCCGCGGCAGGCCCGGTGATGAAGGTACCCATTTCGAGCACCGTAACGCCTGCGAGGGGCCGAGCGGTCATCCTGCATTTCCCATCTGCTTGCCTGTTGGAGAATGTGATACTATATTCTTCGCATACCGAAATCAACTTCGATTAGCGAAAAAGGACCCGGGATGCGCATCGGCAAGCAGGATAACGCCGTCACCTCGATCTGCACCTCCGATGCGACCAGCATCACAGTGCGCGGGCTCGACCTGTGTTCGGAAGTGATCGGCCATGTCGATTTCACGAGCTATTTCTGGCTGCTGGTCACGGGCGCCATGCCCTCTCCGCCCCAGAAGGCGCTGGCCGATGCGGTGCTCTGCGCCATCGCCGAACACGGGCTGGTGCCGAGCGTCGTCGCCACCCGCATGACCTACGCCGCCGCGCCCGAGGCCTTCCACGGCGCAGTCGCCGCGGGGCTGCTCGGCTGCGGGAGCGTGGTGCTCGGGAGCGCCGAGGTGGCAGGGCGGTTCTATGCGCAGGTCGTGGCCGAAGGCGGTGATCCCGCCGCGGCCGCCACGGCTGCGGTCAAGGCGCTACGGGCCGAGAAGAAGGCCATCCCCGGCTTCGGCCACCCCCAGCATTCGAGCGGCGATCCGCGCGCGCACCGGCTGCTGGCACTGGCGAAGGAACAAGGGATGGAAGGCCCGCACATCGCCATGCTGCGCACCATCGAGGCCGTGCTGCCCGAGGCTATCGGCCGCAGCCTGCCGATCAACGTCAACGGCGCGATCCCGGCCGTGATGCTAGACGCGGGCTTTCCGCTCGCCGCGCTCAAAGGCATCTCGCTCCTTGCCCGCACCGCGAGCCTCATCGCCCATCTCCAGGAGGAGACCGAGCGCCCGATCGGCTTCATCATGTCGGGCGCGGCGGCCGAGCGGATCGGGTTCGACGACGGCGAATAGCTTGATCCCGCGCGTGCCCCGCGCCACTGTCCCGGCAAGAACAAGGAGCATGGGCATGATCGGACGGCAACTCATCGCACTGGCAGCGGCTCTCGCGGCAACACCCGCGCTTGCCGACGCGACTCTGCCGCTCGCCGAGACCGAGCAGGCCGCCCCCGCGCTGCCCCCGATCCTCGCCCCCCGCGAGCGCGCCGCGCTTGAGAACCGCATCCTCGCCGAAAGGCTCGATACCATCGTCCCGCAGATCATGCGCGAGGAAGGGATCGACCTGTGGCTGCTGGTGGCGCGCGAATATTTCGAGGAACCGGTGGTCGCCACCATGCTCGACGCCGAGAACATGCATGCACGGCGGCGGACGATCCTGATCTTCCACGATCCCGGCGAGGGCAAGCCGGTCGAGCGCCTCACCGTCAGCCGCTACGGCCTCGGCGGGCTGTTCGCGCCCGCGTGGGACCCGGACAAGCAGCCCGACCAGTGGCAGGCGGTCGCCGATCTGATCGCCGCGCGCGATCCGGCCAAGATCGCGGTCAACTCCTCCGATCTCTACCAGTTCGCAGACGGCATGACCCTGAGCCAGTACGACCGCTTCATGGCCGCCCTCCCCGCCGGCCTCAAGGGCCGCGTCGTCTCGGGCGAGACGCTCGCGATCCGCTGGCTCGAGACCCGCCTGCCCTCAGAGATGGCGCTCTATCCCACCGTGGTGCGCATCGCCCATGCGGTGATCGGCGAGGCCTTTTCGAGGAAGGTCATCACCCCCGGCGTCACCACCGCCGAGGAGGTGCAGTGGTGGTATCGCGACCGGCTGATGCAGCTCGGCCTGACGCCGTGGTTCCACCCCTCGGTCGCGATCCAGCGGCAGGGCGCGAAGGGGATGCTGGAGGGCGCGGAGGTGATCCGGCCGGGCGACCTGCTGTGGACCGATTTCGGCATCACCTACCTCAGGCTCAACACCGACACGCAGCACCTCGCCTATGTGCTGAAGCCCGGCGAGACCGAGGCGCCGGCGGGCCTGAGGGCGGGGCTGGCGAACAGCAACAGGGTGCAGGATCTCCTCACCCGCGCCTTCAAGGTCGGCCGCTCGGGCAACGAGGCGCTGGCCATCGCCCGGGCCGATGCGATCGCGGCGGGGCTCGATCCCTCGATCTACACCCACCCCATCGGCCACCACGGCCACGGCGCGGGACCGTCCATCGGCTTCTGGGACAACCAGAAGGCCGACCCGCGCGGGAGCGGCCCGATCCGGGCGAACACCGCCTGGTCGATCGAGCTCACGTCCTACGCAAACGTGCCCGAATGGGGCGGCCAGCGGGTCGATTTCCGGACGGAGGAGGACGCCTTCTTCGACGGCAAGAGTGTGCGCTACATCGACGGACGCCAGACCGAGATCACGCTGATCCCCTCGGACTAGCGGCTCGACGAGCCCGTTCCGCGCGCACGGGTCCTGACCCGGTAAACGTCGGTCAGCGCGGTGATGTAGAGTTCCGAGAGGTCCGCACCGCCCCATGCGAGGTTGGTGGCGCGTTTGGGCGTGGCGAGGCGCTCGATCACTTCGCCCCGCGCAGGATCGACTACGCAGATGCCGCCGGGGCAGGTGAACCAAACCCGCCCTGCGGTATCGACCCTGACCCCGTCGACGCGGCCCGGCTTGCTCTCGTCGGTCACATCCGCGACCAGCCGCTTGCCCGAGGCGGTGCCATCGGCGGCGAGATCATAGGCCCAGAGCGTCTGCGTCGCGGTGTCGCCGACATAGAGCACCCGCTCGTCGGGCGAGAGCGCGAGGCCGTTGGGACGCGAGAGTGCATCGTCGATCAGCACCATCCGCCCGCTCGCCTCGTCGAGCGCGAAGACGCCCGAAAAGGCCAACTCCGCCGCGCGCTGGCCGAGGCCATAGGGCGGATCGGTAAACAGGATCAGCCCGTCGCTGCGCACCACCACGTCGTTGGGGCTGTTGAGGCGCTTGCCCTCATAGCGCGCGGCGACGGTCTGGCGTCCGCCCTCGCTGGTCCGGCGGGTAATCTCGCCGCTGCCATGTTCGGCGTTGAGCAACCTGCCCTCGCGGTCGAAGGTGTGGCCGTTGGCGTTGGCGCTGGGGGTGTAAAGCACCTCGGGCGCGCCCTCTCCGGGGGTCAGGACATAGACTGTGTCGCCGGGAATGTCGCTGAAGATCAGCCGCGCCCCGTCCCATGCCGGGCCTTCGGTGAAGGTGTAGCCGGTAGCGGCAAGCTCGAGGCTGCCCTCGACGATCAGCGGCGCGGTCTCCTCGGCGGCGAGAGCGCCTGCCGTCCATGCCGCCGCCAGCCCCGCGATCATTGTCCAAGCCCTGCCCATCGCCTGCTCCTCCTCGTTCCGTCCTGCGAGCAGAGTGCCCTGCCGCGCCGCGCCATGCCAGCACTTTTGAGGGGACCCGCAAGGGTTGCATGAGGCCCGCGCGGGGGGCATGGGGAGCGCCAGACAGGAGACCCCCACATGCGTCAGATCGACCACTTCATCGTCGGCGAGACCCCCGCCCCCACCCGCAAGCACATGGTCTGGAATCCCTCGACCGGCGAAGTGCAGGCCGAAGTCGCGCTCGGCGATGCCGCCCTGCTCGCCCGCGCGGTGGAGACCGCGAAGCGCGTCCAGCCCGCCTGGGCCGCCACCAACCCCCAGCGCCGCGCGCGGGTGATGTTCGCCTTCAAGGAGCTGGTCGAGGCGAACATGCAGTCGCTCGCCGAAATGCTCTCCTCCGAGCACGGCAAGACCGTCCCCGACGCGCGCGGCGACGTGCAGCGCGGGCTGGAGGTGATCGAATATGCCTGCGGTCTGCCGCAGATCATGAAGGGCGAATATACCCATGGCGCCGGGCCGGGGATCGACGTTTATTCGGTGCGCCAGCCGCTCGGGATCGGGGCGGGCATCACCCCGTTCAACTTCCCGGCGATGATCCCGATGTGGATGTTCGGCATGGCCTGCGCGGCGGGCAATGCCTTCATCCTCAAGCCCTCCGAGCGCGACCCGAGCGTGCCGGTGCGGCTTGCCGAACTGTTCCTCGAGGCCGGCGCACCCGAGGGGCTGCTCCAGGTCGTCCATGGCGACAAGGAGATGGTCGACGCGATCATCGACCATCCCGATATCGCCGCGATCAGCTTCGTCGGAAGCTCCGACATTGCGCAGTACATCTACGCGCGCGGAAGCGCGAACAACAAGCGCGTGCAGGCCTTCGGCGGGGCGAAAAACCACGGGATCGTGCTGCCCGATGCCGACCTCGACCAGGTCGTCACCGATCTGACCGGCGCAGCCTTCGGCTCGGCGGGCGAACGCTGCATGGCGCTGCCCGTGGTGGTGCCGGTGGGCGAGGAAACCGCCGAACGCCTGAAGGAAAAGCTGCTGAAGTCCATTGCGGGTCTTCGCATCGGGGTCTCCAACGATCCGGACGCGGACTACGGCCCGGTCGTCACGCCCGAGCACAAGGCGCGGATCGAACAGTGGATCACCACCGCCGAGGAAGAGGGCGCCGAGATCGTCGTCGACGGGCGCGGCTTCACGCTTCAGGGCCACGAGAAGGGCTTCTTCGTCGGCCCGACCCTGATCGACCGCGTGACGCCGCAGATGCGCTCCTATCAGGAGGAGATCTTCGGCCCCGTACTCCAGATCGTGCGCGCGCATGATTTCGAGGAGGCGGTGCGCCTGCCCTCCGAGCACCAGTATGGCAACGGCGTCGCGATCTTCACCCGCAACGGCCATGCCGCGCGCGAATTCGCGGCGCGGGTGAACGTCGGCATGGTCGGGATCAACGTGCCGATCCCGGTGCCGGTCGCCTACCACTCCTTCGGCGGGTGGAAGCGTTCGGGCTTCGGCGACATCGACCAGTACGGCGTTGAAGGCCTCAGGTTCTGGACCAAGAACAAGAAGATCACCCAGCGCTGGCCCGACGGCGGCGGCGACGGCTCCAACGCCTTCGTCATCCCGACGATGGGGTGAACGTCCCGCTTCGCTGCGCAAGATAAGGCAAAAACTGCAACACATTCCGCTCGTCTTGCGGAGAGAACAGTCTAACGCCTTGGAACTGTCACATGCTTCGGGTTATGTCTCGAAGCTATGGAGAGTTGCAGGAAAGTCACCGCCCTCGTCCTGGCTGGCAAGCGCGCCGGCGCGCTTGACCCTCTCGCGGCGCGGGCGGGTGTGGCGCAGAAGGCGGTCGTGCCCGTGGGCGGCGTGCCGATGATCGAGCGCGTGGTGCAGCAGGTCGCCGCCTGCCCCGATGTCGGCGCGATCCGGATCGTCGCCCACGAGCAGGGAGAGATCGCCGCCCTGCCCACCATCGCCGCGCTCATGCGGGCGGGCCGGCTGTCCTTCGTCGCGGGCCATCACAATCTGGTCGACTCCGTCGTGGCGGGAGCCGAGGGGGCGGCCTTTCCGGTCATGATCACCACCGCAGACAACTGCCTCGTGACGCCCGAGGGCTACGGCGAATTCATTGCCGGATGCCGCGCCGCACAGGCCGATGGCGCGGCAGGGCTCGCGCGGGAGGAGGACGTCAAGGCCGCCGATCCGCAGGGCCAGCAGCGTTTCTACAAGTTCCGCGACGGGGGCTATTCCAACTGCAACCTCTACTGGCTGGGCAGCGAGCGCGCGGTCAAGGCGGCGGAAATCTGGCGCGAGGGCGGGCAGTTCGTGAAGTTCCCGCGCCGCATCATCAAGGCCTTCGGGCTTCTCAACCTCGTCCGCTTCATGCTCGGCAACGGCACCAAGGAGAAGCTCTTCACGCAGATTTCCCGCCGCTTCGGGCTCCAGCTCGTCCCGGTGGTGCTATCGGACGGCCACTATGCCATCGACGTCGACAACGAAACGACCTTTGCGGTGACGGAAAAAATCCTTATCTGCCGCGAACGCAAAGAGGCTGTCGCACCTCGCGTATCTGCTGCTCACTGATTTTCCGCGAGGCACAAGGGTCACCATGAAGCGGGTCTTCGCCAACATGGGCTGGCTGCTGGGCGGACGCGGATTCAACGCGGTGCTGAGCCTCATCTACCTCGCGATCGCCGCCCGCACGCTCGGGACCGAGGGCTTCGGCCATTTCGCCCTCATCATCGCGCTGGCGCAGGCGATGGTCGGCTTCTCGAGCTTCCAGACCTGGCAGTTCATCGTGCGCTGGGGGGCGGACCCGGACGCGCCCGGCGTCGATCTCGCCCGCGCGCGCGAGGCGACGGGCTTTGCCGTCGGGCTCGATCTGATCTCGGTGGTCGGCGGATCGCTGGTGTCGGTGCTGGTGGTGATGACCGCGCCGCTGTGGCTCGACGTGCCGCGCGAGCTGTTATGGCTGGCCCTGTTCTTCTGCGTCGTCTCACTGGCGACGATCCGCACCACGCCTACGGGCATCCTGCGCCTCCATTCGGCCTATGGCAAGGCGACCGGGGCAGAGGCGGTGCAGCCGGTGGTGCGCACGCTCGGCTCGGTGCTGGCATGGTGGCTGATGCCGGACGTGACCGGCTTCATCCTCGCCTATGCGGCCTCGGAGATCCTGACCTTCCTCGCGCTGTGGGTGGTGGCCGCCCGGGTGCAGCCGGTGAGCCTCGCCTCGGTGAGCCTGCGGACCATCCCCGCGCGGCACCGCGACGCGTGGCGCTTCGTGTGGTCGACCAATATGTCGGGCAGCCTCGCGGTGGCGGGCAAGCAGGTGATGATCCTGCTGGTCGGCACCTTCGGCGGGGCCTATCTCGCGGGCGGCTTCCGCATCGCCAACCAGCTGGGCGTGGCCCTGATCGCGCTCGCGCAGACGATCTCCAAGGCGATCCTGCCCGAGCTCGTCCAGTCGCGCGACGGGGCGGTCGAGATCGCGCGGCGCATGGCCAACATCGCCGCGATGGCCGGGGTGACGGCGGTGGTGACCGCGATCCTGTTCGGCCGCCAGGGCATCGCGCTGGTCGCGGGCGAGCAGTTCACCGGCTTCTACTGGGCGATGATCATCCTCTCGATCGCCGGCGCGGTCGAACTGGTCGGAGCGAGCCTCGAGAGCCTGCTGGTCTCGGCCGGCAAGGCGCATGTCGCCTTCCTCGTACGGCTGTTCCCGACGATCCTCGCGCTGCTGATGCTGGAAATGGCGATCGACTGGAAAGGTGCGCAGGGGGCGGGCTTTGCGGTGCTCGGCTCGAGCATCCTTGCGGTGGTCGGCTTCTACGTGGCGATCGTGAACCTCAGGCAGTTCCGGCTGGTGGTGGAGCCGGACGAGGAAGGGGCGGACCAGCGGCCCGCCCCTCCAAAAATCTGAACCCCGTTCGGGCTGAGCCTGTCGAAGCCCTGCACTTTCCTTCTGGCGCTTGCGCGGGCCGGAAGAACAGGACGGTCTTCCGACAAGCTCAGGACGAACGGAACCTGTGCTCAATCACCCCTCATACGCCAGCTTCGGCTTCCGCGCCGCAGCCGTCTCGTCGAGGCGGCGGCGGGGGGAGTAGTAGGGCGCCTGCTTCAGCGCCTCGTCCCCTTCCAGCGCGCGTTCCACCACACCGCGGAAGGCGGCGATGAACTGGTCGATCGCGGCCTTGCTCTCGGTCTCGGTCGGCTCGACCAGCATCGCGCCGTGGACCACCAGCGGGAAATAGACCGTCATCGGGTGGTAGCCCTCGTCGATCAGGCCCTTGGCGACATCGAGCGTCGAGAGGCCATTGGTGAAGTCCTTATCGCCGAACAGCGCCTCGTGCATGCACGGCCCGCTCGCGCCGAAGGGGGCGTGGAGGATGTCCTCCATGCTGCGCAGGATGTAGTTGGCGTTGAGCACCGCATCCTCGGCGACCTGCTTGAGGCCGTCGGCCCCGTGGCTGAGCATGTAGGTGAGCGCGCGGGTGAACATGCCCATCTGGCCGTGGAAGGCGGTCATGCGGCCGAAGCTGGGGCCGCGCTCCTCGCGGTTTTCCTCCTCGACGAGGTAGAAGCCACCGGCATCGTCCTTGCGCACGAAAGGCAGCGGCGCGAAGGGCGCGAGCGCCTCGGACAGCACCACCGGCCCCGAACCCGGCCCGCCGCCGCCATGCGGGGTAGAGAAGGTCTTGTGGAGGTTGATGTGCATGGCATCCACGCCAAGGTCGCCCGGGCGCACCTTGCCGACGATGGCGTTGAAGTTGGCCCCGTCGCAATAGACGTATCCGCCCGCCGCGTGGACCGCGTCGGCGATCTCGCGGAAGTCCTTCTCGAAGAGGCCGCAGGTGTTGGGGTTGGTGATCATCACCCCGGCCACGTCCGGACCGAGGCGGGCCTTGAGCGCGGCCACATCGACGCGGCCTTCGGGGGTCGCGGGGATGTCCTCGACGCGGTAACCGGCAAAGGCGGCGGTGGCGGGGTTGGTGCCGTGGGCGCTCTCGGGCACCAGCACCACCTCGCGCGCGTCACCGCGCGCCTCGTGGGCGGCGCGGATCGCGAGAATGCCGCACAGCTCGCCATGGGCGCCCGCCTTGGGGCTCATGGCCACGGCGGGCATCCCGGTGAGGGTGCAGAGCCACTGGCCGAGCTGGTGGATCACCTCCAGCGCCCCCTGCACCGCGTTCTGCGGCGCGAGCGGGTGGATATCCGCAAAGCCCGGCAGGCGCGCCATCTTCTCGTTGAGGCGCGGGTTGTGCTTCATGGTGCACGAACCCAGCGGGAAGAAGCCGAGGTCGATCCCGTAGTTCTGGCGCGACAGGCGGGTGTAGTGGCGCACGGTCTCGGGCTCGGTCAGGCCGACAAGGCCGATCGCCTCCGAGCGGGCAAGCCCGCCAAGGCGCACGGGCGCAGCCGGATCGACCGGCGGCAGATCGACGCCGGTCACGTCGGCACGGCCGATTTCGAACAGCAGCGGTTCTTCCAGCATCAGCCCGCGATTGCCGGTGACGGTGGCCGGGCCGCCGTGGAAACAGTCGTCGGACACCTGCATCTCGGGCTTCCAGCCGCTCTTGTTGGGGGCGTTCATCACACGGTCTCCTTGATGCTGGCTTCCAGCTCCTGCGCGAGGCGCTCGATGTCCTCCTCGGTGGTGGTCTCGGTGACGGCGACCAGCAGCGCGTGCTCTAACGCCTCGACCCCCGGGTAGAGCCGCCCGAGCGACACCCCGCCGAGCACGCCGCGATCCGCTAGGTCGCGGATGATGGCGCGCGCGGGCTTGCCGCCCAGCATCAGCGTGAATTCGTTGAAGAAGGCATTGTTGAGCACTTCCACGCCCGGCACCCTGGCGAGGCGGTCGGCGGCGAGGCAGGCTAGGCGGTGGTTCTCCGCCGCCAGCTCGCGCAGGCCGCGCTCGCCCAGCAGCGTCATGTGCACGGTGAAGGCGAGCGCACACAGCCCCGAGTTGGTGCAGATGTTGCTGGTCGCCTTCTCGCGGCGGATGTGCTGCTCGCGGGTCGAGAGGGTGAGCACGAAGCCGCGCTTGCCCTCGGCATCCACGGTCTCGCCGCACAGGCGGCCCGGCATCTGGCGCACGTGCTTGGGATCGCGCACCGCGAAGAGGCCGAGGTAGGGCCCGCCGAATTGCAGGCCGACGCCCAGCGACTGTCCCTCGCCCACCACGATGTCGGCGCCCATCTCGCCCGGGGATCTGATCGCGCCGAGTGCCACGGGTTCGGTGTTGACGACGATCAGAAGCGCGCCCTTGGCGTGGGCGGCCTCGGCGACCGGCGTCAGGTCGGAGATGCGGCCGAGAATGTCGGGATACTGCACCACGACGCAGGCGGTTTCCTCGTCGATGCGGGCAATCAGGCCATCGAGATCCGGTTCGGCGGTGATCGCGGGGAGCGCATCGGCGATCTCGTCACCCGTGAAGTGCGCCATCGTCTTCACCACTTGCGCATAGTGCGGATGCAGCGCGCCCGAGAGCACCGCGCGCTTCCTTTTGGTCACGCGGGTCGCCATCGCCACCGCCTCCCAGCAGGCGGTCGACCCGTCATAGAGCGAGGCGTTCGCCACCGCGCAGCCATAGAGGCGGGCGACCTGCGTCTGGAACTCGAACAGCATCTGCAGCGTGCCCTGCGCGATTTCGGGCTGGTAGGGCGTGTAGGCGGTCAGGAACTCGCCGCGCTGGATGATGGTGTCGACGCTCGCCGGAACATGGTGCCGGTACGCCCCCGCGCCGAGGAAGAAGGGCACCTCGCCTGCCACCAGGTTCTTCGCCGCCAACGCCTTCATGTGGCGTTCGACCGCCATCTCGCTCGCGTGCATCGGCAGCCCGTGGATCGGCCCGTCGAGACGGGCGACCTCCGGCACATCGACGAACAGATCATCGATGCTCGCGGCGCCGATTTTCGCCAGCATCGCCTGCCGGTCGGTGTCGGTCAAAGGAAGGTAGCGCATGGGTGTTCAACCTCGGCTTGGAGAGGTGGTGGGAGGTGTCAGAGGCTCTCGACGAAGGCCTTGTAGCCGTCTTCGTCCATCAGCTTGTCGAGCTCGCCCGCATCGGCGATGGTCATCTTGAAGAACCAGCCGCCGTCCTCGGGCGCGGAATTGACAAGCGAGGGGTCGTCTTCAAGCGCTGAATTGGTCTCGGTGACCTCGCCGGTGATCGGGGCGTAGACGTCGGAGGCGGCCTTGACGGACTCGACCACGGCCGCGTCCTTGCCCTGCTCGATCATCGCGCCGACTTCGGGCAGTTCGACGAAGACGATGTCGCCGAGCTGGCCCTGCGCATAGTCGGTGATGCCGACGGTCGCGATGTCATCCTCGACGTCGATCCATTCGTGTTCGTCAGTGTAGTAACGCGGCATGGTTCAGTTCCCCCTGTGATAGCGGTGCGGGACAAAAGGTGTGGGCGAGACGGTGGCGGCGAGGCGCTTGCCCCGGACCTCCACCTCGAGAGCGGTGCCAGTGGCAGCATGGGCGGCGGCGACATAGGCCATGGCGATGGGCGCGCCGAGCGTGGGCGAAAAGCCGCCGCTGGTGACGATGCCGACTTTATCGCTGCCGACGAAGACCTCGGCGCCTTCGCGGGCGGGCAGACGGCCTTCGATCCTGAGGCCGACCCACTTGCGGCCAGTGCCCTCGGCGATCTCGCGGTTGATGCGATCCGCGCCGGGGAAGCCGCCTTCCGTGCGGCGGCGCTTGTTGATGCCGAAGATCAGCCCGGCCTCGATGGGCGAGGTTTCCGGTGAGAGATCGTGGCCGTAGAGCGGCAACCCCGCCTCGAGCCGAAGCGAATCCCGCGCGCCCAATCCGATGGGCTTCACCTCGGGCTCGCCGCAAAGCAGGTCGGCGATTTCGGCCGCCGCTTCGGCGGGGAGCGAGATCTCGAACCCGTCCTCGCCGGTGTAGCCCGCCCGCGCGATCTGCACCGGGTGGCCCGCAAGGGTGAACTGGCCGAACTTCATGAAGGTGAGCGCCGCCGCATTCGGCACGTGGCGGGCGAGCGCCTCCACCGCCTTCGGCCCCTGGAGCGCCAGCAGCGCGTGCTCGTCCAGATGGTTGAGGGTGATGTCGTCCGACAGGGCCTCGCGCAGGGTGCCGATGTCGTCCCACTTGGTCGCGCCGTTGACCACGAGGTAGAGCGATCCATCCGCCAGCCGCGAGACCATCAGGTCGTCGAGCACGCCGCCCTCGTCGTCCAGCAGCAGCGAATAGCGCTGCGCGCCGGGCTTGAGCGTCGTCAGGTCGATCGGCAGCACGGCTTCGACAGCGGCATCGAGCCCTTCGCCCGAAAGCACCAGCTGGCCCATGTGCGAGACATCGAACAGGCCCGCGCTCTCGCGCGTCCAGGTATGCTCGGCGACGATGCCCTCGTACTGGATCGGCATCTCGTAGCCTGCGAAAGGCACCATCCGCGCACCGCGCGCGCGATGCCAGGGATCGAGCGGCAGCGCCTCGAGCGGCAGGTTTTCGAGAGTGTCGTCGGTATCGTGGTCGCTCATCAGGGGCCTTCCCGGGCAGAATACGGCAGTCCGGCAGCGCAGGCGCGCTACCCGATAACTGCCCCCTCTGTCGGGTGACCTGAGAGCTTCGGCGGGCCGCGCGGGCGGCCAGCCTCCCCTTCGGTGGTCCCGGACGGGTCCGGGACGCTTTCCAGAGTGTCATGCAGCCGAGCGGTCCGGTGGCCTGAGAGTTTCCGGGGCGGTTGCTCCTTCGGCGCCTCTGCCCTTTCGCGAAGGGCATCGGGCTCTCCCGCTCGCCTGCCCGCACGAGAATCGCTCCTCGGGCGGAAGACGCCCCTGCCCTGTCCGAATTGCTGCACCGCGTCAATCGGGCGATCGCCGGTTTGCCGTGTGAAAAACGCATTTGCGCGGGGCGGGCCGGCTGAATAGACATCGGCGCGGGATGAACCTCACCGAAATCTACCTGATCGCCCTGACGATCATCTTTGCCGTGCCGTGGCTCGTGTGGCGGCTGCTGCGCACCGACCATTGGGCGCCGCTGGTGGTGGTGCAGATCGTGGGCGGCATCCTGCTGGGGCCGGGCGTGCTCGGCGCGGTGTTTCCCGACTACTACGCCTTCGTCTTCCGGCCGGACGTGATCGTGGCGCTGAACGGCGTGGCGTGGTGGGCGGTGATGCTGTTCGTGTGGATCGCCGGGATCGAGCTCGACCTCTCCCAGGCGTGGAAGCACCGCGGCGAGACGGGGCTGACCGCGGGCCTCGCGCTGGGGATGCCGCTGCTGGCGGGAACGGCGGCGGCGGCGGTGATCCTGCAATTCCCCGGCTGGCGCGGGCCGAACGGGCAATACTGGCAGGCGCTGCTCGGCATCGGCATGGCCTGCGCGGTGACGGCGCTTCCGATCCTCGTGCTGCTGATGGAGAAGCTCGGCATCCTGCGCGAACAGATGGGCCAGCGCATCCTTCGCTACGCCAGCCTCGACGACATCGCGATCTGGGGCGTGCTGGCGATCATCCTGCTCGATTGGGAGCGGATCGGGCGGCAGGCGGTGTTCCTCGTGGGCTTCGCGCTGGCCGCGCTCGCCGTGCGCTGGCTGATGGCGCGTCTGTCCGAGGCGGACCGCTGGCCGGTGGGCCTGATCTGGCTGGCGGTATGCGGGCTGGCGGGCGACTGGTCGGGCCTGCACTACATGGTCGGCGCCTTCCTTGCGGGCGTGGTGCTCGACGCCAGGTGGTTCGGCCACGAGGCGATGGACCGCTTCCGCAACATCGTGCTGCTCACGATCATGCCGGTGTTCTTCCTCTCGACGGGCCTCAGGACCCAGTGGGAGGGCGGCGGGCTCGCCGTCTTCGGCGTCGCCGCGCTGCTGCTTGTGGCGGCGGTGGGCGGCAAGCTGCTGGGTGTCCACATCGCCGGGCGGCTGCTCGGCTGGAGCCGCACCGAGGCGAGCCTGATCGGCTGGCTGCTCCAGACCAAGGCGCTGATCATGATCATCTTCGCCAACATCCTGCTCGACAAACAGGTGATCACGCCCACCACCTTCACCGCACTGCTGCTGATGGCGGTGGGCAGCACGATGCTGACCAAGCCTTTCGCGACGCCGCTCATCGCGAAGCTGGGCGAGCGGGTGAAGGCGGAGGCTTAGGCCCGCCCCAAATTCCGTTCGGCTCGAGCGTAGTCGAGAGGCCCCTTTCCGGGTGTCTCGACTACGCTCGACACGAACGGGATTATGGCTCCCCCACCATCTCCAGCGCGCGCGCCATCAGCGCCTTTTCGGCTTGGGTAAAATTGCCGGTGTCCTCTCCCCCCGGTGGCGGCGGGGCCTCGGTAGTGAAATAGACGACACCTCCATAACTCCCGGCTTCGATCCATAGGCCCGAGAGGAGCCCGTAGGCTTCCCCCGAGTGACCTACGAATGGTCCGCCGTTCGCAAACAGACCGTCGTCGCAGTCAGAGGAGACGCCCACTCTCTGGAGGAGTTGGAAGCCAAGCCCATAGTGACAGAACATTCGGGTCGCGCCGGTTCTGCCCTCGAAGGCGGACGTGGCGAGCCGCTCGAAGCCCGCGTCGCTGAGCAAGCCTGATCTGGGTCCGCGCGCCAACGCCTGCCCGATCTTCGCCAAGTCCATCATCCCGATCCGCACGCCCCCTTGCGGCGAGAAGATCGAGGCATTGGTGCCGGGGACATAGGCATCGAGATCGCACGCCTGCCCCTCGGCCAACGGAATCGTGCAGGCGGGTGGCAGACGGTCGGTACCATCTGCCGCGACTTCGCCAGTGTGGCGGTAGAGGGTGACGGCACGGACCTCCATGTCCGGGCCGCAGCCGATCCAGTTTAAGCAAGCCTTCACGCCCAGTGGCTTGAACACCAGCCGCTCGACCAGCCGGTCGTAGCGCTCGCCCGAGGCCGCCTCCAGCACGGTCGCAACGACGGGCGAGCCGAGGTTCGCATATTCGAACGCCGCCGCGCCCGGAGGCCCGACATCGCGCCACGCGGCAGGGTCGGCGAGCTTCGCCTCTAGGCTTGCGCCGAGCGGGATCGAGTAGCCAGCCGCATCCGACAGCCCGGCGCGGTGCATCAGTAGGTGGGCGAGGGTGACGGGCGCGTCGGGGTGATGGGGCGAGCGCAGCCTCCAACCGAGATAGTCCGAGACATCGCGGTCCAAATCGACCTTGCCCTCGTCCATCAGCCTGAGCGCGGTGAGCGCCATGATCAGCTTCGAGATCGAGGCGATCCGCACCGGATCATTCGCCTCCACGGCGCGGCCCCTCTCCTTGTTCGCCAACCCCTCGACGATCAGCGGGCGGACCGTCTGCTGGTCGAAATAGACGACCACGGTGGCGGGTGGAGGCGCGTCCTGCGCGGCAAGCGGCGCGGCGGTGAGGCAAGCGAGGGCGGCGAGGAGGCGGCGGATCATGCCGCGCATCATCGCCGGTCCGCGCGCAAGGTCAATCGAGATTGGGGCGAAGCCAGCGTTCCGCCTGCTCGACGCTCACGCCCCTGCGGCGGGCATAATCCTCGAGCTGGTCGCGCCCCACGCGGGCGACGCCGAAATACTCGGCCTCCGGATGCCCGAAATAGAACCCGCTCACCGCCGCGGTCGGCCACATGGCGAAGCTTTCGGTGAGGGTCAGGCCGGCATTCGTGGGCGCATCCAGAAGGTCGAAGAGGATCGGCTTCAGCGAGTGATCGGGGCAGGCCGGATAGCCCGGCGCCGGACGGATGCCGCGATATTCCTCCTTGATCAGCGCCGCGTTGGTGAGCTGCTCGTTGGGCGCATAGCCCCACAGCGTCGTACGCACGTGCTGGTGGAGGGCTTCGGCGAAGGCTTCGGCGAAACGGTCGGCGAGGGCCTTCAGCAGGATGTCCGAATAATCGTCCTTGTCGGCCTGGAAGCGGGCCGAGTGGCTGTCGATCCCGTGGATGCCGACCGCAAAGCCGCCGATCCAGTCACCCGCCGGGTCGATGAAGTCGGCAAGGCACATGTTCGCCCGGTCGCGGCTCTTCTTGACCTGCTGGCGCAGGAAGGGGAGGCGAACGTGCTCCTCGGTCTCGACGAGGTGGATGGTCACGTCATCCCCGTCGCGCGCGCAGGGCCACAGCCCCGCAACACCGCGCGCGGTCAGCCACTTCTCGGCGATGATCTTGTCGAGCATCGCGGTGGCATCGGCGAAGAGCTGGGTCGCGGTCTCGCCCACCACCTCGTCGGTGAGGATCGCAGGGTAGTTGCCGTGGAGTTCCCAGGCGCGGAAGAAGGGGGTCCAGTCGATGAAGTCGCGCAGGTGCGCGAGGTCCCAGTCGGGGAAGACATGGAGGCCCGGTTTCTCCGGCGGAGCGGGCTTGTCGGACAGGAAGGCGTCGTAGAAGTTCGCCCGCGCCTCTTCCAGCGGCAGCAGCACCGAGGCGCTCTTGCCCGCCCGCGCATCGCGCACATGGGTGTACTCGTCCGCCACCTCGGCGACGTAATCGTCGCGCTGCGTGTCCGAGAGCAGCTTGGAAGCGACGCCGACCGCGCGGCTCGCGTCGAGCACGTGGATCACCGGGCCGTCATAGGCGGGGTCGATCTTCAAGGCAGTGTGGACCTTGGAGGTGGTCGCCCCGCCGATCAGCAGCGGCATGGTCATCCCGGCGCGCTGCATTTCCTCGGCGACGGTCACCATCTCGTCGAGCGAAGGCGTGATGAGGCCGGACAGCCCGATCATGTCCGCCTTGTTGTCGTTCGCCGCGGCGAGGATCGTCGGCCAGGGCACCATCACCCCGAGGTCGATCACCTCGTAGCCGTTGCACTGGAGCACGACCCCGACGATGTTCTTGCCGATGTCGTGGACGTCGCCCTTCACCGTCGCCATGATGATCTTGCCCTTGGCCTTGCGGTCCTCCTCGGGCAGCAGGTCCTTCTCGGCCTCGATGAAGGGGATGAGGTGGGCGACCGCCTTCTTCATCACGCGCGCGGACTTCACCACCTGGGGCAGGAACATCTTGCCGCTGCCGAACAGGTCGCCGACGACGTTCATGCCGTCCATCAGCGGGCCCTCGATCACCTCGATCGGGCGATTGGCCGACTGGCGGGCTTCTTCGGTGTCCTCGACGATGTAGGCGTCGATGCCCTTCACCAGCGCGTGTTCCAGCCGCTTCGTGACGGGCCAGCCGCGCCATTCCTCGGCCTCCTTCTCGGCCTTGGCGTCCTTGCCCTTGAAGCTTTCGGCGAGCGTGATGAGGCGCTCGGTCGCGTCGGGGTCGCGGTTGAGGATCACGTCCTCGCAGGCCTCGCGCAGAGCCGGGTCGATCTGGTCGTAGACGTCGAGTTGCCCCGCGTTGACGATCGCCATGTCGAGCCCGGCGGGGATCGCGTGGTAGAGGAACACCGAGTGCATCGCCCGGCGCACCGGCTCGTTGCCGCGGAAGGAGAAGGAGAGGTTGGAGAGGCCGCCCGAGTAATGCGCATGGGGGCAAAGCTGGCGCAGTTCCTTCACCGCCTCGATGAAATCGACGCCGTAGTTGTTGTGTTCCTCGATGCCGGTGGCGACGGCGAAAATGTTGGGGTCGAAGATGATGTCCTCAGGCGGGAAACCCTCGCGCACGAGCAGGTCGTAAGCGCGCTTGCAGATCTCGACCTTGCGCTGCTTCGTATCGGCTTGCCCGGTCTCGTCGAACGCCATGACGACCACCGCCGCGCCGTAATCCATGCATTTGCGGGCGTGTTCGAGGAAGGCCTCCTCGCCCTCCTTCATGCTGATAGAATTGACGATCGGCTTGCCGCTGACGCACTTGAGCCCCGCCTCGATCACCTCCCACTTGGAGCTGTCGATCATCACCGGCACGCGGGCGATATCCGGCTCGGCGGCGATCAGCTTGAGGAAGGTCGTCATCGCGTGGACCGCATCGAGCAGGCCCTCGTCCATGTTGACGTCGATCACCTGCGCGCCGTTCTCGACCTGCTGGCGCGCGACCTCCACGGCGGCGGCATAGTCGCCAGCCATGATGAGCTTCTTGAACGCCGCCGAGCCGGTGACGTTGGTGCGCTCGCCGATATTGATGAAGCGGGAGGAGGATTGGGTCATTGTCTCAGGTTCTCAATTCCGTTCGCCTCGAGCGTAGTCGAGAGGCCCCGTGTATGTGTCTCGACTTCGCTCGACACGAACGGGGGTGAGGTCAGGCCGCGATAAACGCCTCGAGCCCCGCCAGCTTCATCGCCGGTTCGGGCTGCGGGATGGCGCGCGGCGCGCTGTTCTCGACCGCCTTGGCGATCGCGGCGATGTGGGCGGGCGAGGAGCCGCAGCATCCGCCGAGGATGTTGACCTGCCCGTGATCGGCCCAGTCCTTGACGAGGCCCGCGGTCGTCTCGGGCTCCTCGTCATAGGCGCCGAGCTCGTTGGGCAGACCCGCGTTGGGGTAGATCAGCAGCAGCGTGTCGGCGATCTGCGAGAGCACCTTGACGTGGGGCCGCAGCTGTTCGGCGCCGAAGCTGCAATTGAGGCCGATGGTGAGCGGCTTGGCGTGGCGGACCGCATACCAGAAGGCCTCGACCGTGTGGCCCGAAAGGTTGCGGCCCGACAGGTCGGTGAGCGTCATCGAGATCATCACCGGCACCTCGCGGCCCAGCTCGCGCTCGAGCTTCTTCACCGCCATGATCCCGGCCTTGGCGTTGAGGGTGTCGAACACGGTCTCGATCAGGATGAAGTCCACCCCGCCCTCGACCAGCGCGGCGGCCTGTTCGTGGTAGACGTCCACCAGATAATCGAAGTCGATCTCGCGGAAGCCCGGGTCCTCGACATCGGGGCTGAGGGACAGCGTCTTGTTGGTCGGGCCGATCGCGCCGGCGACGAAGCGGGGCTTGCCGTCCCTCGCCGCGTATTCATCAGCGAGCGCGCGCGCGATCCGGCCGCTTGCGAGGTTGATCTCGCGCACCAGACCTTCGGCCGCATAATCGGCCTGGCTGATGCGGTTGGCGGAGAAGGTGTTGGTCGAGACCACGTCCGAGCCCGCGTCGAGATAGGCGCGGGTGATGTCGGCGATCACGTCGGGGCGGGTCAGGGCGAGGATGTCGTTGTTGCCCTTCTGGTCGGCGGGCAGGCCGAGGTCGCCCGCATAATCCGCCTCGGTCAGCTTCCTTTCCTGGATCTGCGTGCCGAAGGCGCCGTCGAAGATCAGGACGCGCTCAGCGGCGGCGGCGAGAAGGCGGTCACGGGCGCTCATTGTCCGGTCTCCTGCGGGCGCTTCCCGAGCAGGTGGCAGATCGCATAGGCCAGCTCGGGGCGGTTCAAGGTGTAGAAGTGGAAGTCGCGCACCCCGCCCGCATAGAGGCGGCGGCACAGTTCCGCGGCGACCGTCGCGGCGACCAGCTGGCGCGCGGCGGGCTTTTCGTCGAGACCTTCGAACAGTCCGTCCATCCACGCCGGGATCGCCGCCCCGCAGGCGCCCGCGAACTTCCGCGCCTGGGCGACGTTGGTGACGGGGAGAATGCCCGGCAGGATCGGCGCGTCGATCCCCGCTGCGGCGCATTGATCGCGGAAGCGGAAGAAGGTTTCGGCCGAGAAGAAGAACTGGCTGATCGCGCGGGTCGCGCCCGCATCGAGCTTGCGCTTGAGGTTGTCGATGTCGTCCTGGGGCGAGGTGGCGTCGGGGTGGCACTCGGGATAGGCCGCGACCGAGATTTCGAAAGGCGCGATAGCCTTGAGGCCCGCGACCAGTTCCGCCGCGCTGGCATAGCCCTCGGGATGCGGGGTGAAGGGCGCGCCGGGCTCGCCCGCATCGCCTCGCAGCGCAACGATGTGGCGCACGCCCGCCTCCCAGTATTGCTCCGCGACATCGCGGATCTCGGCCTTCGAGGCCGCGACGCAGGTGAGGTGCGCTGCGGCGGGCAGCTTCGCCTCGGCGATGATCCGCGCGACCGTCGCATGGGTGCGCTCGCGGGTCGAACCGCCCGCGCCGTAGGTGACCGAGACGAAGCTCGGCCCGAGCGGCTTCAATTGCGTCACCGCGTCCCACAGCTGCTCTTCCATCTTCGCGCTCTTGGGCGGGAAGAACTCGAAGCTCACTGCGACATCGCCGGGCAGCCCCGAGAACAGCGGGGTGTCGGTCGCGGTGCGGTATTCCTGAAGCTGGTCGAGGGTCGGGGTCATTTCGCGGTTTCCAGGGCAGCGTTCTTGGGGGTGGCGGCGGCGCGGCGCTTGGCGGTCCAGATCTTGACGACCAGCGCCCCGCCCTCGAGCGCGAGCGGTGTGCCGACCGCGAAGCCGGCGGCGCGCAGCAGTTCGGCCATCTGGCGGTCGGAAAAGCCGAGGCGGGCGTGCTGGTGGCGGGTGCGCAGCTCCTCGTGATCGTGGCTGGCAAAATCGACGATCGCGATCCGCCCGCCACCGCGGAGCACCCGCGCCGCCTCGGCCAGCGCGGGGGCCGGATCGGGGGCGAAGTGCAGCACCTGGTGCAGGATCACCGTGTCGAAGCTGGCATCGGCAAATGGCAGGTCGGCGAAATCGCCCTGCACCAGTTCCACGAGGGATGTCGGGAGGTGCTGGAGCTTCGCGCGGGCGACGCGCAGCATCTCCAAGTTCTTGTCGAGCGCCACCACCCGCTCGGCCTTCTCGGCGAAGAGCTCGGCGATGCGGCCCGTGCCGGTGCCGATGTCGAGCAGGTGCCCGAGCGGCGCGTCGGCCAGCGCGTCGGCGAGGCGGCGCTCGACTTCGGCATCGGCGCTGTGGAGCGCGCGCAATTCGTCCCACTCGCCGGCGTGGCGGGCGAAATAGGTCTCGGCTGCTGCCTCGCGCGCCTCGCGGATCGCGGCGAGCTTGCGGCGGTCGGCATCGCACAGGGCTGCGAAGGCGGGTTCCTGCTCCTCCGCGATGGCGAGCAGGCGCTGCACCGCCTCGATCACCGGGCCGGCCGATTCGCTCTGGCGCAGGAACACCCACGAGCCCTCGCGGCGGCGCTCGGCGAGGCCGGTGTCGCACAGGATGCCGACGTGTCGCGAGACGCGCGGCTGGCTCTGCCCCAGCACCTGCGCAAGCTCGCCCACGGCAAGTTCCATCGTCCCGAGCAGCCGGGCGATGCGCAGCCGGGTCGGATCGCCCAGCGCCTTGAAGATGTCCTCGATCACCATTGCGGTGATCATATAAAGACATTTTTATATGTGTAAATCACCCTCTGCGGGCGAGCGCGCCGAAAACCGGTCGGGGGCGCCTGAGCGAAGCGGTCGATCAGCCCAGCACGATCGGCGCCGCGCCGTCGCTCGGCCGGAAGATCTCCGCGCGCGCCGGCAGGTCGGCATCGGCATTGTAGCGCGCAATCGCATCGTCGATCGCGCCGGTCGCATCCTTGTGGGTCACTGCGACCAGGCACCCGCCGAAGCCCGCGCCGGTCAGCCGCACCCCGCCCGCCTCGCCCAGAGCCTCGGCGACCAGCGCCGCGAGCCGGTCGATCGGCGGCAGCGAGACGTCGAAATCGGCCGAGAGCGAGAGATGCGCCTCGCGCATAAGCGCGGCCAGCGCGGCGGTGTCGCCGGTCGCCAGCGCGACCGCCACCGGCTCGACCCGCCCCATCTCGCTCACCACGTGGCGGGCGCGGCGGTAGAGCACCGGGCCGAGCGCGGCATGGGCAGCCTCGAGCCGGCCAAGCTCCAGATCGCGCAACGCCGTCAACCCGAAATGCGCCGCCGCCGCCTCGCATTCGGCGCGGCGCTCGTTGAAGGCGCTCTCGGTCAGGCTGCGCCTGAGGCCGGTGTCGATCACGGTGATCGCGAGCCGGCGGTGGATCGGGATCGGCATGTGTTCGAGCGAGCGGCAGTCGAGCAGCAGGGCATGGCCCGCCACGCTTGCCGCCGAGGCCATCTGGTCCATGATCCCGCAGGCGCAGCCGACGAAATCGTTCTCGGCGATCTGGGCCATCTTGGCGATCTTCTCGGGCGCGAGGCCCAACCCCGAATACTCCGACGCCGCCAGCGCCACCGCCACCCCGAAGGCGGCCGAGGAGGACAGGCCCGCCCCGATCGGCACGTCACCCGCGATCGCCATGCGCATCGGCCTGATCCGGTGCCCGTAGCGCCCGAGCGCCTGGATCACTCCGCGCACGTGGTTCTGCCAGTTATTGTCCCCGCGATGGATCAATCCGGCGAGGTCGAAGCCGTCGCGCGCGCTCGCCATGTCGCCCATGTCGAGCGCCACCGCCTCCAGGCGCGGCACCTTGGCGTCCTTGGCCCCCGGGCCGAAGGCGATCACCGTCTCGCGGTCGATCGCGCAGGGCAGGACGAAGCCCTCGTTGTAATCGACATGCTCCCCGATCAGGTTGACCCGGCCCGGCGCCGCCACGAAGCGCGTCGGCTCGACCCCGAAGGCGAGCCGGTAGCCCTGCCGGGCGCGGGCGATCAGTCTTTCGCGGCGATCCATGAATGCGTGCCCCCTGTCAGCCGGCGTAATGCACCAGCCCGCTTACCGAACGCAACATTTCTGCGGCGCGCTCGGGCGTGAGATCGCGCTGGGGTTCGGCCAGCATCTCGTAGCCGACCATGAACTTGCGCACGCTCGCAGAGCGCAGCAGCGGCGGGTAGAAATGGGCGTGGAGCTGCCAGTGATCGGTATCCCCCGTCACGAAGGGCGCACCATGCAAGCCCATCGAATAGGGGAAGCTGGTGGCAAAGAGGTTGTCGTAGCGGGTGGTGAGCGCCTTGAGGATCGTCGCAAGGCTGTCGCGCTGGCTGTCGGTCAGATCGGGCATCCGCTGCACGGCAAAGCGCGGCAGCAGCAGGGTCTCGAAGGGCCAGGCCGCCCAGAAGGGGACGACGGCGAGCCAGTCGTCATTGATCTCGACCACGCGCTCGCCTGCGGCTTCGCGCGCGGCGAGGTCGAGCAGCATCGGTCTGCCGTGCGCGGCGAGGTAGTCCCTCTGGCGCGCGTCCTCGGCGGCGATCTCCTGCGGCAGGTGGGCGCTCGCCCAGACCTGTCCGTGCGGATGCGGGTTGGAGCAGCCCATCATCGCGCCCTTGTTCTCGAACACCTGCACGTGGGCAAAGCGTGCGCCGAGTTCCGCGGTCTGCTCGGCCCAGCAATCGACCACGGCGCGCAATTGGTCGGGCGCGAGCCGGGGGAGCGACTTGCCGTGATCGGGCGAGAAGCAGATCACCCGGCACACCCCGCGCGAAGCCTCGGCCCGGAACAGCGGATCATCGCTCCCGCCCGGCGGCGCATCCTCGGCGAGCGCTGGGAAATCATTGTCGAACACGTGGACGCCCGCGTAATCGGGGTTCACCTCGCCGCCGACGCGGGTGTTGCCCGGGCACAGGTAGCAGTCCGGATCGTAAGCCGGCGGCAGCGGTTCGGGGGGGGCGGTCTCGCCCTGCCAGGGCCGCCCCATGCGCTGCGGCGAGACCTGCACCCAGCCGCCGGTGAGCGGATTGAAGCGCCGATGCGGCGAGGCCGGGTCGAGGCTCACCCCGCCACTCCCCCTGCCCGCCCCGCGAAAGCCGAGCGCGGCGCGAAGGTCGCCCGTCCGCCCAGCACGAAGCGGTTGAAGGCGAGCGCGGCGATCACGCTCGTCACCAGGGTCACGACCATGAAGTGGATGTAGTGCAGGGTGACGATCCCGGCGGGCTCGAGGTGGAAGGTGAACAGCCCGTAGAGCGCCACGCCCCACACCACCCCGGCAATCGCCGCGGGCGCCCTGACGCCGCGGAACAGCAGCCCGGCGATGAAGGCGCTGAGGATCGGCATCGAGGTGAGGCCGTTCAGTTGCTGGAGCAGGTTGATGATGCTCGTGGCGCTCGCATACATCGGCACCAGCAGGATCGCGGTGACTGTCAGCAGCGTGCAGACCACGGCGGACAGGCTCCAGTGGTTCTTCACCTCGCCCACGAACTGCTCGTGGAAATCGACCGCGTAGAGCGCGACCGAGGAATTGAGCACCGCGCTGAAGGTGGTGATCACCGCCGCCGCGACCATCGCCGCGAAGGCGCCCGAGAGCCACGGGGGCAGGATCTCGGCGACGAGCATCCCGTAGGCCTTGTCGCCGACCACACCGAACAGCTTGAAGGCGACCACACCGGGGATCACCACGATCGGCGGGACGATCAGGATGCGGATGATCGCGGCGACCATGACCCCCTTCTGCGCCTCGCGGATGGTGGGCGCGGCCATCGCCTTCTGGGTGAGGTTCTGGTTGGTGGACCAGTAGAAGATCTGGATGAAGATCATCCCCGTCAGCAGGGTCGGCCAGGGGATCGGGCTGTCGGGCCCGCCGAGCATGGTGATGCGCTCTGCCGGAACGCCCGAGACGATGTCCCAGTCGACCGCCGCCAGCCCCAGCACCACGATCAGCATGGCAAGGCCGAGGATGCCGATGCCCGACCAGGTGTCCATCACCGCCACCGCGCGCAGCCCTCCGAAGATCGCGTAGGCGGCCGAGATCACCGCGAGGATCGTGGCGAAGGCGAGCAGCGGCACACCCTCGCCGAACAGCGCGCGCATGAACAGGCTGCCCGAATAGAGCGCGGCCGGCAGGTAGATCAGCACGTTGCCGGCCAGGAACAGCCCCGCGATCAGCGTGCGGATGCTGCGCCCGCCGTAGCGTTGCTCGAGCAGCTCGGTCACGGTGGTGCAGTTGTTGCGGTAGTAGATCGGCACGAAGACGAAGGCGAGGATCATCAGCCCGACGAACCCCGCGATCTCCCACCAGGCGAGCAGCAGCATCTGGTTGCCGTTCATCCCCACCAGCTGGTCGGTCGACAGGTTGGTGAGCGTTATCGAGCCCGCCACGAACAGCCACGAGAGCTTGCCTCCGGCGAGATAGACGTCCTTCCTCGACCCGTCGTGGCGGTCGCGGCGGATGGTCGCCCAGGTGACCAGCGCGACCAGCGCGGTCAGGCCGACGCAGACGGCGATCTGGATCAGGCTTGCCGCCGGCATGGCATCGAACATCTGCGCGCTTTCCCCTCCCGTTTTGCGCGGTTACAGCGCAATGGCGGGCCGCGGACAAGCCCGCACGCGCCGCTCATCACCGGCGCTCGGAGAGGGGAGAGGGGATCGCGTGGAATTCGTGAGGCTCGACGGCGAGAGGCTGACGCTGGTCTTCGCGCTGGAGACGGGCGGCGAAGCGGACTGCATCTACCTCGGCGCGCGCCTGCCCGGGGGCGAGGACCTCGCCATGCTCGCCGCCACCACCGCGCGCGGGCGCCACGAAAGCCAGCCCGATGTGCCCCCGGTGCCGGGCCTGCTCCCCGAGGGCAAGGCTGGGTGGAGCGGGACGCCGGCGGTGCGGCTCAGCGAAAGACGCGAGGATACCTGCGTCCAATGCGCCACCGATTTCCGCCTCGTCGCTTGGGAGCAATATCCGGACGAGCTGGTCCTCACCTTCTACGACGAACTGCTCGGGGTCGATATCGAGCAGAGCTGGCGGATCGGCGCATCGGGCATGGTCTGCACCGAAGCGTCGATCACCAACGGCGGCGGGCGCAGGCTGGTGCTCGACCGGCTGAGCGCGCTCGCCCTGCCCATCCCCCACCGCTTCACCCGCCTCACCAGTTTCACCGGACGCTGGGCGGGGGAGATGCAGGAGCATAGTCGCCCCATCGCGCCCGAGGGCTTCGCGCGCACTTCGGTGGCGGGCAAACCGGGCTTCGCGGGGGGCAACTGGCTGATCCTCGAAGACCCGTCATCGGGCGAAGTGCTCGGCGCGCACCTCGCGTGGAGCGGCGATCACGACACCCGGATCGATCCCGACATGGTTGGCAGCGCCGACGGGCGCGCGGTGCTCCAGATGGGCGCGAGCTGGGACGGAGGCGAGGTCGATCTAGGGCATGAGGCCGGCTACCGCACGCCGGTGGCGATGTTGGCGCTGGCCGCCGACCGCTCCGCCCTAGCGCAAGTGTTCCACGCCCGCGCGATTCTCCCGGACCGCAAGGACTGGCGCCCGCGCAAGGTCCACCTCAATTCGTGGGAGGCGCTGGGTTTCAACCTCGCTGAATCCGCGCTGATGCGCCTCGCCGAGGACGCGGCCAGCCTCGGCATCGAGCGTTTCGTGCTCGACGATGGATGGTTCGGCGGGCGGCGCGACGATCGCAGCAGCCTCGGCGACTGGTTCGTCTCGCCCGATGTCTTCCCGAACGGCCTTGGCCCGCTGATCGCCCGCGTCCACGACCTCGGCATGGATTTCGGCCTCTGGGTGGAGCCGGAGATGGTCTCGCCCGACAGCGATCTCTACCGCCGGCACCCCGACTGGTGCCTCCACACCCCGGGCCGCGAGCGCCCCGCCATGCGCGGCCAACTGGCGCTCGACATGGCGCGCGAGGATGTGCGGGAATATCTGTTCGGCCGCCTCGACGCCCTGCTGCGCGAGAACGCGGTCGCCTACCTCAAGTGGGACCACAACCGCGACCTCTTCCCCTCGGCCCCGCGCCAGACCGAGGGCTTCTACGCCCTCCTCGATGCCCTGCGCGCCGCGCACCCACAGGTCGAGATCGAGAGCTGTTCGAGCGGAGGGGGGCGGATCGATTTCGGGGTTCTTGCCCGCACCCACCGCGTCTGGCCCTCCGACAACAACGACGCCATCGAGCGCCTGCGGATCATTCCGGCATGGAGCCAGTTCCTCCCGCTCGAGGTGCTCGGCAGCCATGTCGGCCCCTCGCCCAATCCGATCACCGGGCGGCGCCTGTCGATGGACTTCCGCGCCAAGGTGGCGGTGTTCGGGCACATGGGGGTCGAGGCCGATCCGGCGCGCATGAGCGAGAAGGAACGCGAATGCCTCGCCGCCCATATCGCGCTCTACAAGCAATGGCGGGGCGTGCTGCACGAAGGCCAGCTTCACCGCCTCGCCCATCCCGACCCGAACGTCACCGGAATGATGGTGACGCATGAAGGCAGGGCGCTGGCCCTCGCCGCGCAGACCGCCTTTTCCCCGGTGTTCGATGCCGCGCCGCTGCGCCTTGCGGGCCTCGACCCTGATGCGCGCTACCGCGTCGCCCTGCCCGACCCTTGGCCCGCCAAGGCCCGCCACTACCTCGCCACCCCCGACCGGTGGCGCGAGGGCCTGACCCTCTCGGGCACCGCGCTGATGACGCAGGGCCTCGCCCTCCCCCTCACCCACCCCGAAACCGCGTGGCTGATCGCATTGGAAAGACTGCCCGGATGAAACTCGGCTGCTGCTACTACCCCGAACACTGGCCCGAGGAGTGGTGGGCCGAGGACGCCCGCCGGATGCGCGAAATGGGCCTGTCGCTGGTCAGGATCGGCGAGTTCGCGTGGAGCCGCATAGAACCGGAGCCGGGCCACTACGACTGGGGCTGGCTCGACCGCGCCATCGACACGCTCCACGCGGCGGGGCTGAAGGTCATCCTCGGCACCCCCACCGCCACCCCGCCCAAGTGGCTGGTCGATCGGATGCCCGACATGGTCGCCATCGACGAGAAGGGCCGCCCGCGCGGCTTCGGCTCGCGGCGGCATTACTGCTTCAGCCACGAGGGCTATCGCACCGAGTGCCGCCGGATCGTCACCGCACTTGCCGAGCGGTACGGCCGGAACCGAGCCATCGCCATGTGGCAGACCGACAACGAATACGGCTGCCACGACACCGTGCTGAGCTTCTCCGCCGCCGCCGCCAGCGCCTTCCGGGGCTGGCTGGCGGCGCGCTACGACACCGTCGACGCGCTCAACGCCGCCTGGGGCAACGTCTTCTGGAGCATGGAATACCGCAGCTTCGCCGAGGTCGATCCCCCGCACCTCACCGTCACCGAGGCCAACCCCGCGCACTGGCTCGACTATCGCCGCTTCGCTTCCGATCAGGTCGCGAGCTTCAACCGCGAGCAGGTGGACATCATCCGCAGGCTCTCGCCGGGCGTCGATATCACCCACAACTTCATGGGCTTCTTCACCGAGTTCGATCACCACGCCGTGGGCCGTGACATCGACGTGGCGACGTGGGATTCCTATCCGCTGGGGTTCCTCGAACAGTTCTGGTTCTCGTCGGAGGAAAAGCGCGCCTATCTCAGGCAGGGCCACCCCGATATCGCGGCCTTCCACCACGATCTCTATCGCGGCTGTTCGAACGGTCGCTGTGGCGTGATGGAGCAGCAGCCCGGGCCGGTGAACTGGGCGCGCTTCAACCCCGCGCCGCTGCCGGGGATGGTCGCGCTCTGGACGCTCGAGGCCTGCGCCCACGGGGCGGAGTTGACGAGCTATTTCCGCTGGCGGCAGGCGCCGTTCGCGCAGGAGCAGATGCACGCCGGCCTCCTGCGCCCCGACAGCAGCGAGGCCGAAGCGGCAGACGAGGTGCGGCAGGCGGCGGCGGTGCTGGGCGGGATCGGGCCTCAGGCCTGCGCCACGGCGCCGGTCGCGCTGGTGTTCTCCTATGAAGCGGCATGGGTGATCGGCATCCAGCCGCAGGGGCAGAGCTTCCGCTATCTCGAACTGGTGTTCGAAACCTATTCGGCCCTGCGCGCGCGGGGCCTCGATGTCGACATTGTCCCGCCCGAGGCGGACCTCACGGGCTACCGCATGGTGCTGGTCCCCACCCTGCCGATCGTGCCGGAGGGGTTTGCCGAAAGGCTCGCGGCGCTGGAATGCCCGGTGCTGCTGGGCCCGCGTTCGGGGAGCAAGACCGCGAGCTTCGCGATCCCCGATTGTCTCGCTCCGGGGGCGCTGCGGTCGCTGACCGGCGTGACCGTCACTCGGGTCGAATCCCTGCGCGACGGGGTGGCGGAGAGCGCAGAAGGCTTCGCCGTGACCCGCTGGCGCGAGGATCTTGTCGGCGACTTCGCCCCCGAGCTGGTCGACGACGCGGGCCGGGCGGTCGTTTCCTACAAGGACGGCGTGCGCTATTGCGCGGCCTGGCCCGACCGCGCCCTGCTGGCGGTGCTGGTCGAACGGATGGCGGGCGAGGCGGGTGTGGCCCTGCTCGACTGTCCGGAAGGCATCCGGGTCCGCCGCACGCAGGCGCATATCTTCACGTTCAATTATGCGGCGAAAGGCGTTTTCGTCCCGCATCTGGGCCGGACGCTCAGCCCGGCAGCATGGGATATCGCCCCCCGTCCGGCCCCGGTCTGAGCGCCTTTTCGCGCGCGGTCATCCCGCAGTCGTTGCGCGGTCATCCCGCTGTCATTGCCCGCGCATCAGGGTGCGGTAGTGCGATTCCAGCGTCTCGGAACCGAATTCCGGGGTGAGCTCGGCGGAATAGGCGCCGGTTTCGGGATCGAGAACCAGCATTGATTCGGTCGCGTAGTAGCGGGCGATGCGGGCATATTCGGCCTTCTCGGCGAACCACCCCGAAAAGGGCGCGCCAAGGGCCAGCAGGCGCTCGGCGAAGGTGAAGATCTTCGGCGAGACCGACTTGAATTTCGGCGGCTTGCCCGCGACGTGGAACAGCAGTTCTCCCTGCTCTTTCAGGGAGATGGCGGGTCCGGGGCCGCCGATGGGGAGGATCCGGTCCCGCATTGCAGGGTTGTCGATGGCCGAGGCGATGAAGCGGGCGAGATCATCGTCACTGATCGGCTTGCAACGGGTGAGGTTGCCATCGCCGAAGATCAGGAAGGGCTTGTCCGCCTTCACCCTTTTCACCTGCCCGGACAAGGACTTGAAGAAGGCGGTGGGGCGGATGATGGTGTATCCGATGCCGCTCGCGACAAGCTCCGCCTCGAAGGCGAGTTTGGCGTGCTGGAAGGCCAGCAGGGGTTTCTGCACGCAGATCGCCGAGAGCAGGACGAAGTGCCCTGTCCCCGCCGCGAGGGCAGCCCGGAGGAGATCGGAATTCGCGTGATAATCAACGGCCTGTGCATCCCGCGGCGCGCCCGAGCGCGAGGCGATGCAGGAGATCACCACCTCCGGACGGGCCGTCGCCATCAGCCCTTGGGGATCGGCCAGCGCGGCGCGGTCCGGGGCGGTCACCGCGTGCCCCTCGGCCTGCAACCGCCGCAGCACTGCCGCCCCGATGGTGCCGCTCGCCCCGGCGAGCAGGATGCGGCGCGGCGTAGGAGTGCCCTCGGTCATTCCCCCTCCTAACCCGCCCTGCGGCCGAGCGCAAAATTGGCAGTTGCCCCGCCGGTCTTGCCTCCCCCAGCATTCAGCTTCATCCTCGGCAAGGGGACAGGGAGAGCGAGCCGATGCAGGCCGAACATGACTGGGTGATCCGCGCTGCTACAATCGCCGACGGGACGGGCGGCGACCTCTTCGAGGGCGATATCGCCATCCGCCAAGGCCGCATCGCCGCCATCGGAAAGGTGGCCGGGCGGGGCGCGGAAGAGATTGACGCAAAAGGGAAAATCGTCACCCCCGGGTTCATCGACGTGCACACCCACTACGACGGGCAGTGCATCTGGGCGGAGGAGCTCTCCCCCTCCTCCAGCCACGGGGTGACGAGTGCGGTGATGGGCAATTGCGGGGTCGGCTTCGCGCCCTGCCGCAGGGCCGATCACGAGATGCTCATCAACGTCATGGAGGGGGTGGAGGACATCCCCGGGGTGGTGATGACCGAGGGGCTGGACTGGGACTGGGAGACCTTCCCCGAATATCTCGACAAGGTCGCCGCCGGGAAGCGCGATATCGATGTCGCAGCCTACCTCCCGCACTCGCCTCTGCGGGTCTATGCTATGGGCGCGCGCGGCGCGGCGCGCGAGGCCGCGACCGGAGACGACCTTGCCCTGATGCGCCGCCTCACCGCCGAGGCGATGCAGGCGGGTGCGCTGGGCTTTGCGACCTCGCGCCTGTCGATCCACAAGACCGCAGACGGCGCGGCGATCCCGACCTTCGACACCGACATCGCCGAACTGGAAGCCATCGGCCGCGGCATGGCGGATGCGGGCGCGGGGACATTCCAGGTGGTGCTCGACGCCTTCGTGGGATGGGACAAGGAATACCCGGTGATCGACCGGATGATCGCGGCGAGCGGTCGTCCGGCGACCTTCACGCTCGCCTCTGGCAACGACGGGCCGCCGCGCTGGCGGCGGGTGCTGGAGATGCTCGAGCGCACCAATGCCGCAGGCGGGGTTGCCCATGCGCAGGTCATGCCGCGCCCGATCGGGCTGATCGCGGGCCTCGAGCTGACGGTGCATCCCTTCGTGCTCTGCCCGTCATGGGCGAAGATCGCGCACCTTCCGATCCCCGAACAGGTCGCCGCCATGCGCGATCCCACCCTGCGTGCGGCGCTGCTATCGGAGGATTTCACCCCGGGGCATCCCTTCAACGAGCTCGCCCGCAACTGGCGCTGGCTGTTCCCGCTCGACAATCCGCCCGACTACGCCCCGCCCGCCCACATGAGCATGGCTGGGCAGGCGGCAGCGCGCGGCTGCACCCCGCAGGAGGTCGCCTATGACCGGCTGCTGGCAACAGAGGGGCGCGGGCTGTTCCTCGCCGCGCTCGGCAATTACGAGAATGCCTCGCTCGGCAGCGCCCACGAGATGCTGCGCCACCCCTACTGCGTCCCCGGCCTCGGCGATGGCGGGGCGCATTACGGGGCGATCTGCGATGCGAGCTATTCGACCTATCTGCTGACCGAATTCGTGCAGAAGGACGGGCCACTGAAGCTCGGCCTTGCCGAAGCGGTGCACATGCTCTCGGCGAAGGCCGCGCGGGCAGTCGGCTTCGCGGATCGCGGAACGCTGCATGTCGGCGGACGCGCGGACCTCAACGTGATCGACCTGGATCGCCTCACCCTCCACCTGCCCGAAGTCGTCCGCGATCTGCCCGCCGGCGGCCGCCGGTTGCACCAGCGCGCGACGGGCTACGAGGCAACCATGGTCGCGGGCGAGGTGATCCGCCGCTTCGACGAGAGCACGGGCGCGCGGCCCGGCAAGCTGGTGCGCGGGAGCGGCTACCGGGCAGCGGCCTGAGCGCGCCTAGCGGGACGGCGCCGGCGCGGCGGCGAAGAGCAGGCTGCGCCCGGCGACCGGCACCGGCACGAAGCCTTCCGGCGGGGCCATGTCGGGAGCATACTCGCCGACGATCCAGACGTGGGTGAAGGCCTCGCGCGGCAGCTTCGCCAGCGCCGCGGAGAGCTTGGGGCGCGTCGTCGGGCGGGCGCAGTCCTCGCGCTGGACGAGGTGCGAGGGATCGCGGGTGAAGGGCTCGGCGGCGGGATAGCGCACCTTGAGCGGGTTGACGCCCGGCTGCTGCCACTGGTCGTTCACGAAGGCGCTGCGCCGCGCCATCGCCGCGCCGGCAAGGTGATCGAGCGGGGCGAGCGCCCAAGGGGTGATGCAGGGCTTGACCGAGAAGAACGCGACCCGCGCGCCCTCGGGCACCTTGTCGAGCGCGAGCAGGGCCGACTGCACCTTTCGGTCCTGCTCGACATAGGCGGCAGCCGTCGTCACCATCCGCACACCGAAGATCGCCAGCGCCAGCGCACCGGCCGCGGCGAGCGTCTTCGCGCCGAGCCGCACCGGCCCGATCGCCAGCAGCGCCGCCGCCATCGCATAGGGGAGCAGCCGCATGTCGGCGAAGGCCGATCCGAACACGCGGAACGGCAGGGCGAGGAAGAACAGCGCGCACAGCACCGCGGCCACGGTCATGCCGCGGTGCATCCGCACGGTCCGGCTGAACAGCGCCCAGAGCGGGAGCGCAGCCAGCGCGGCGGCCGAATATTCGTCGAGATCGCGCCAATAGGTCCGCAGGGGGGCGATCAGCCACTTGGTCTTGAACTCCCAGTCCCAGCCCGAGATAGCCGCGCCGCTCGATCCCGCGCGCCAGATCACCATCGGCACCAGCGGAAGGAGCAGCGGCGAGCAGGCGGCAAGGATCCGGCGCACCGCGGCAAAGGGATGCATCCTCGCCGCGAAGACCTCGGCCAGCATGGTCGATCCGCACAGCAGCCCGAGGAAGGCCCAGCCATAGGTGTGGCACACCCAAACGCCTGCGCCCGCTGCCGCCAGCCACAGCCCTGCCGCCCGCTCGCGGCCCTCGCGGCGCAACCGCAGCCACAGCGCATAGGCCAGCAGCGCCAGCGCCATGCTCAGCGTGTAGTTGATGAAGCCGTAGTTGAAGGGATAGCCATAGAGCAGCGCGATCGCCGCGATCGCGAAGGGCGTGATCCGCCCGTGCAGCTCGCGCGAGACCAGCATCAGCCCCAGCGCGCCGAGCAGCTGGGTGAGGATCACCGTCGCCCGCACCGCACCCTCGATCCCGAAAAGCGGGTGCAGGACCTGCACCAGGATGTCTCCGCCAAGGTTCCCCATCAGCTGCCAGTCGTAGCTGAAATAGGGCTGGAGCCCCGGGCGGCTCGCGAGTTCCGTCTGCACCGCATGGCGGCCGAGGTGACCGTAGAGATCGGTCAGCGGGGCGATCCCCACCGGCAGCAGCGGCAGGACCGCGACGAGGCACACCAGCAGCATTACCGGCCAGCGGTCGAAGAAGCCAAGCGGCTGCCGCGCGCCGCCGGGCGGCACGCCGGGGAGGGCGGGAGCAAGGCTCATTCGGTCGCCGCGGGCCTGAAGACGAGGAATTGCGAGAGCAGGAAGAAGATCGCCACGTAGGCCGCGATCGCCGGCAGCTGGGCGAGCGCGCTGTCCGCCCCGAGCACGTTCTGGGCCGCCAGCAGCACGGCGACATTGGCGCCATAGGCGACGGCGAAGGCGGCGAGGAACCGCGCCACCTCGCCTAGCGACACCGCACCGCGCGCGCCGAAGACGAACTGGCGGTTGAGGGTGAAGGACACCGCCAGCCCCACCGCATAACCCGCGGCATTGGCGGCAAGCCCGCTCATCCCGGCCCACAGTCCGCCAAAGATCACCGCCCAACCCACGGCGGAGTTGGCAAGACCGGTCAACAGGAATCGCAGCAGGCGCGCCAGCATCAGATCAGCGCGCGACGAGGCAGTATTGTGCGCCCAGCGGCAGCCAGCCGAGCCCGCGCTCGAGCGGGCGCAAAGCCGCGAGGAAGCCGGGGAAGAACAGCGTCCACCTGAGGTCCACGTCGGCGAACCCCGCCGCCCGGAACCGGCGGCGCATTTCCGGCGCGCTGATCAGCACCGCGTTGGCATCGAAGGGGCAGGTCGCGACCGCATGGCGGGTCAGCGGGTTCCAGGGGTTGTGCTCGAACAGGATGAAGCGGCCCTTGGGCGAAAGCGTCCGGCGGATCTCGGCGAGCAGCCGGATGTGGTCGGCTTCCGGGATGTGGTGGAAGACGCAGGCGGTGAAGACGAGGTCGAAGCTCGCGTCATCGAAAGGCAGGGTCTGCCCATCGTAGCACACCGTTTCGAGCGGGCGGATCGCGCGGGCCTGGCAGTGGGTGAGCGAGCGCGCCGAGACGTCGAGCGCCGTCAGCGCGGCCTCGGGGAACTGGCGCTGGAGATGGGCGATGCAATTGCCCCGCCCCGCGCCGAAATCCATGATCCTCCGGGGGTGGACGCCCGCCGCCGCCATCGCGCGGGCGGCCTCCTTCGCCTTGTATTCGGCGAAGAAATCGGGGTCCTCGCCGCTCAGCCGCACCGACTGGGCGTGCTGCGCGTCGTATTCGTCCACATAGGCGTCGAATTCAGCCTGCGACACGGATGCCCTCGTCCGTCTGGATCGCGGCTGCCGCGACCTCGGGCTCCTGGTTGGCGGCAATCGGGTGGCGACGCACCTCGGAGACGATGAACAGCGGACGCTGCTTGGCCTCCATGTACATCCGGCCGAGGTATTCGCCGAACACGCCCATCACCAGCAGCTGCACGCTGCCCATGATCAGCGTCACCGCGGCAAGGCTCGCCCAGCCTTCGACCGTGCCGCCCCTGAGCCAGCCCCACGCGACCCACACCAGCGCGGCAAGGCCGGCGAGTCCGAACAGCATCCCGAGATGCGAGGCGAAGCGCAGCGGCACCACCGAGAAGCTGGTCACCGCATCTGCCGCCAGCGCCAGCATCTTGCGCAGCGGGTAGTTGGTCTCTCCGGCAAAGCGCGGGTCGCGCTCGTAGGGGAAGGCGGTCTGGTTGAAGCCGACATAGCTCACGAGGCCGCGGATGAAGCGGTAGCGTTCGGGCATGGCGTTGAGCTGGTCCACCACCCGGCGCGTCATCAGGCGGAAATCGCCAGTGTCGCGCGGGATCGGGGTGTCGACCATCGCGCTCAGCATCCGGTAGAACAGCGAGGCGGTGCCGCGCTTGAAGGCGGTCTCGCCGTGGCGCTTGATGCGCTGGCCATAGACCACGTCATAGCCCGCGCGCACCTGCTCGAGCATCGGGCCGAGCAGTTCGGGCGGGTCCTGAAGGTCGGCGTCGAGCACGAAGACGAGCTCGCCGCGCACGTGATTGAGGCCCGCGGTCAGCGCCAGCTGGTGTCCGTGATTGCGCGCGAGATTGATCGCGACGATCCGCGGATCGTGGTCGGCATGACGGCAGATCGCGGCCCAGCTGCCGTCCTTCGACCCGTCGTTGACGAGGATGAGCTCGTAATTGTCGGCAAAGATCGCCCGCGCCGCCGCGGTGACGCGTTCGACCAATGCGTCGAGCCCGGCCTCCTCGTTGTAGACCGGGATGACGACGGACAGCTCGCAGGAGCCCGAAAATGTGTGCGGAACGTGCAAGTTCCAGTTCCTCCTGAAGCGATCGATGCAGCTTACCGAAATCGTCGGGCCGTGGTTCCCGGCAAGAGGCGAGCCGTGCGCCCGCATCTGCCGTGCCGTGCCGCCCGAGGGACTTGAGCAACCGGCGTTTTGTCCGGCCCCGCCCGCAGGCGGCGCTATATCCTGCATGGGCCGCAGAATATCAAGGCTTCTCGTGGACCCGCCCGGTTCCCCGCACATGGCGCAGGCCGCGGGGGCACTGTTGCAAAAGCATGACACGGCGCAAGCATTGTGCGCAAAGCGGCCCCTTGCGATTGTTTTTCATTGACCCTTCGCGTGCCGGCCGCAAGTTTCGGCAGGCCAGTGGGTCGCACAGGGGGTCGCGTCCGGCTGATGCCAAGAGCGGGAACGGGCAGCGCGCAAAGCGCAGCCAAGACCTCCCGCGAAGACGACACGAGGGGACTGATCGCGGCGTCCGGCCATCCCGGCGGTCAGCCCCGTGTGCGAGGCACCCCGTCGCCGCGCATCCAGGATTCGAGACACAGACAAGGAAGATCAATGCGAAATATCCATAAGGCGCTTCTCTCCGGTTCGACCATCGCCCTCGGTGCGGCCCTGACCGGCGCCGCACCGGCCGCCGCTGCCGAAGCCGCGGATTCCGAGGCTCCGGTCGTTGTCACCACCGCCGCCCAGGCCGCGGCTCAGGCAGGTGAGGCAGCGGACGACGTCGTCGACAGCGGCGACGTGCTGATCGTCACGGGCACGCGGCGTTCGAACCGCACGGTTTCCGAAAGCCCGGTTCCGATCGACGTGATCGGCGGCGAACAGCTGCGCCAGTCGGGCCTCGTCGAGACCGCGCGCCTGCTGCGCGACCTGGTGCCCTCGCTCAACTTCCCGCAGCCCTCGATCACCGACGGCACCGACGCGATCCGCCCCGCCACCCTGCGCGGCCTCGGACCCGACCAGACGCTGGTGCTGATCAACGGCAAGCGCCGCCATGTCGCCGCGCTGCTCAACCTCAACGGCTCGGTCGGACGCGGCTCGACGGCGGTCGACCTCAACCAGATCCCCTCATCCGCGATCGGCCGGGTCGAGGTGCTGCGCGATGGCGCCGCGGCACAATACGGCTCGGACGCGATCGCCGGGGTGATCAACTTCCAGCTCAACGATGCGCGTGAAGGCGGGCGGTTCTTCGTCAACTACGGCGGCTTCAACACCCGCATCGCCGGCGTTCAGGAAGTGACCGGCGTGAACGGCACCGCGGGCGCCGTGCCGACGCTCACCCCCGACGGGGTGCTGCAGCTCAACACCAACGGGCGCGACCTCAAGGTGACCGACGGCGAGGTGCTGACCGTTTCGGGCAATATCGGCCTGCCGCTGGGGCCCGAGGGCTTCCTCAACATCACCGCCGAGTACCGCGATCGCAACGACACCAACCGGACCGGCTACGACCCGCGACGCAACTACGCCCAGAGCGGCCCGCTCGATCCGCGCGAGCTCACGCTCGACCGGCGCTACCACCGCTACGGCGACCCGGCGACCGAGGACCTCAACATCGTGGTCAACATGGGCATCCCGCTCGACGAGAATGTCGAGTTCTACGCCTTCGGCAGCTACGGCACGCGCGATGCGGAATCCGCCGGCTTCTATCGCCGCGCGGCCGACAACCGCAACGTGCTGGCGATCTATCCCGACGGCTTCCTGCCGCTGATCAACACCGACACCACCGACTTCGCCATCGTCGGCGGCCTCGAGGGTGATTTCAGCGGCTGGATGTGGGACCTGTCGATGTCCTACGGCGAGAACCGGACCGAATTCCGCGTCACAAACTCGGTCAACGCCTCGCTGGGCGCGGCGAGCCAGACCGAGTTCGACGCGGGCACGATCGATTACAGCCAGCTGATGGCCAACCTCGGCGTCAGCCGCGAGATCGAGATCGCCGGGATCGAGCAGATGACCCTGTCCTTCGGCGCGGAGTGGCGGCGCGAGGAATACCAGCTGGGTGCAGGCGAGCTGAACAGCTATGTCGCCGGGCCCGTGCGGGTCGGGGCGAACAACAGCTTCATCACCGGCGCCGCGGCGACCGCCTTCGCCGCACCCGGCGCGCAGGTCTTCCCGGGCTTCCAGCCGCGCATCGGCGGGGTCGACGTGACGCTCCCCAACTCGCGCGAGAACGTCTCGCTCTACGCCGAACTCGACACCGACATCTCGGAAGGCTTCAACATCCAGGTCGCGGGCCGGTTCGAGGATTACACCGACTTCGGCTCGACCCTCAACGGCAAGCTGGCGAGCCGCCTTGCGCTGTTCGACGGCTTCGCCCTGCGCGGGGCGGTGTCGACCGGCTTCCGCGCGCCCTCGCTCCAGCAGCAGTTCTTCGCGGCCGCCGCCACCAACAACATCGGCGGCGTGCTGGTCGATGCGGTGACCCTGCCGGTCAACAACCCGGTCGCGATCGCGCTGGGCGCGACCCCGCTCGAGGCCGAGAAGTCTTTCTCGTGGTCGGCGGGCGCGGTGTTCGACCGGGTCGACGGGCTCAACGTGACCTTCGACTACTACCAGATCGATATCGACGACCGCATCGTGCTGACCGACAACCTGACGGCCAACCGCGATGCCGCGGGCAATCCGACCGGCACCAACCCGGGCCGCGGGATCGCGCAGATCCTCAACGCCGCGGGCTTCACCAGCATCTCGGCGGCGCGGTTCTTCTTCAACGGGATCGACACCCGCACCCGCGGCTTCGATGCCATCGCGACCTATCGCACCGGGCTGGGCGACCTGGGCACGCTGTCGCTCACGGCGGGCTACAACTGGAACGATGTCGACATCACCGATCGCCGCACCAACCCCGGAAGCCTCGCGCAGGTGCCCGGCATCGACCTGTTCGGACGGCTCGAATCCCTGCGCATCGAGCGTGGCCAGCCGCGCGACCGCATCAACCTGGGCGCCGACTGGGAGTGGAACTGGCTGAGCGCCACCCTGCGCACCAACCGCTTCGGCGAGGTCTTCTCGGCCGGTGCGACGCCGATCAACGACGTGCTGCTCGAGCCGCGCTGGATCACCGACCTCGAACTGCGCCTGCGCCCGCAGGGCTTTGCCGAGGGGCTGGAACTGGCGGTCGGGGCGAACAACCTGTTCGACCAATACCCGACCGTGAACCCGACCGGACGGGCCACCGATCCGGTCACCGGCCAGCCGGGCAACCTGTCGGTCAACAACTACTTCCTGCCGTTCTCGTCCTTCTCGCCTTTCGGCTTCAACGGACGGTTCCTCTACGGCCGGATCAGCTTCGCCTTCTGATCGCCCGGGCGGAAACGCCCGTGATCGCACCAACAGAAAAGGCCCCGGTCGCCCGGGGCCTTTTCCATTTTGTAAAAGCGCTGTCTCGCCTTCGTCAGAAGTTGAAGCGGAAGCCTGCGTAGAAGAAGCGGCCGATATTGTCGTAGATGCCGCTGCCGGCGGTCGTCCCGTCGAGCCCCAGCGGGGGGATCGTGTCGAGCACGTTGTCGACCCCGACATAGAAGGACTGCCCCCCTTCGGTTTCGAGATCGAGCCGGAAATTGTGGTAGAAGGTTTCCGGATAGATGCTCGGGGTGGAGTAGTCCGGATTCTCCGGCGGACGTCCCTGCAGCGCGTTGAAGGTCTCGAAGGTGTTGACGAACTGCTCGCCGATGTAGCGCATGTTGTAGGTCAGGCGCGGCACACCGAAATCGAGCCCCAGGATGATGCTGCCGGAGAACTCGGGGTCGCCAAGCTCCAGAAGCTGCTGATTGATGAAGTTCGGATCATCGATGTCGGTGAAGTTGTCCCGCTCGATCACGTAGGACAGGAGCCCTCGGAAGCTGATCGCCACGGGACCCAGGTCACGCTGGTAGTTGAGATCGAAATCGATGCCCGAGGTCTTCTGCCGCGCGAAGTTGAACGGACCCGAGATGAACGAGCGGTCGGTCGGCGCGAGGGGGAAGGTGACCGTCGAGCCGCCCAGCAGCCGGTCCGACTGGCCCTGGAAGGTGCCGTCGGGACGACGGAAGATCGACGCGCAGAACGGATTGTCGATCCCCGAGGGGTTGTCGTAGCACTGGTTGATGATCGTCTGCGCACCGAGCGCGAAGATCACGTTCTCGATCTCGATGTTGTAGTAGTCGACCGAGAGCGACAGACCGCGCACGAACTCCGGCTGGAAGATCACGCCCGCGGTGAAGCTGTCCGACACTTCGGCATCGAGATTGGGATTGCTGCCGTTGAGGCCGCGGATCCCCGATGCCGGGATGTTGGTGAAGGGCTGTGCCACGCCGCCCACCTCGACCGTGGTCGGCACCCCGGCCGCCGCGCAGTTGCGTGCCCGGTTTGGGTTGTCGTTGATGAAGCGCGAATCGCACGGATCGACGAGGCCGTTGAGGAAGGTCTGGCTCGGCTCGGCGAACAGGTCCGACTGGGTCGGGATGCGCACCGAACGGGCGTAGCTGCCGCGCAGCCGCACGCTGTCGATCGGCTGCCAGATGATCCCGGCATTGTAGGCCTCGGTCGTGCCGACATTGCCGATGTTGTAATCGGCGATGCGGAACGCGCCCTCGACGCTCAGTTCGCGGAAGAACGGGACGTCCGAAAGGATCGGGATGCGGACTTCGGCATAGGCTTCCTTGGCCTCGAGCGCCGGCGGATCGAAGACCGGGATGGCGTTGAGGAAGGTCGCGCCCGAACGGGTCGTCTCGTCGAAGGCCGAGTAGGCGGTTTCCTTGCGATATTCGCCGCCGAGGGCGAACTGGATCGCGCCGCCGGGCAGTTCGAAGAAGCCCGAGGTGTCGCCGGACACGAAGGCGGTGACCTGGTACTGTTCGGCCTCCTGCTCGCGGCTCGAATTCACGACGAAGTAATCGAGCGCCGCGCGCGAGGGAGCACCGAAGCCGAACAGGTTCACCGGCACACAGGCCGCATCGTCATTGTTCGGATTGGCATCGGCATTGATGCCGCACACGATCTGGCCCGACCCGTTGCGCACCGCGTTGATCGCATTGGCATAGCGCGAGAGCAGGACGTTGCCCTCGGTCTCGTAGAAGGTCTCGAGCCGGCCGTAGTTGAACGCGACCTCGTAGGTCCAGTCGTCGTTGAAGGTCCCGTCGACCCCGACCACTGCACGCCAGGTCTCGCGCCGGTGATCCTCGCCGCGCCCGCCGAAATCGACATTGAAGCGGAAGGCGGAGAAGTTGCCGGTCACCCCGGCCTGGGTCAGCGTGGACCGGGCCTGGTCGGTCAGGAACGGGTTGTTGATCGAGAAGGTGTTGTTGAAGAAGGTCGGCTGGCCTTCCTGGATCGCGTCGATGCGGACATACTTGGCTTCGACGAAGGGACGGAAGGCTTCCGAGACCTCGAAGCTGGCGAGCAGGTTCACCGCCTTGCGGTCGATCTCCGGTGCGAGCTGGCCGGTGAGACCGAGGGTCGAGCCGAGACCGCCGATCGAGTTGGCCGAACCGACCGTGCGGAAGTCCTTGAGCGGGGTGTTGCGCAGCAGGTCGCCGTTCGCGCCGAAGACGAAGGTCTGGCCCAGCGGATTGCCGGCCTGGTTGCGCTCGCCGGTGCAGCCGAAGGGCGTCGGCTGGCCGGTGACGAGGCCGGGGCAGGCGGCGGTGAAGAGGCCGCCCTCGGCGATGTTGATGTTGCGCACGCCCTCGACGAAGACCCGGTCGGGCACGCCGTTGCCACCGGCGGGCTCGCCGATGGTGTTTTCGACGAGCTGGAGCTGGCGGCGGCCGCTGAAGGCGCCGGTGATCTCGTCGCGGTCGGTGAAGTAGACGGCTTCCTGGCGGCTGTACTCGCCCGACACCGCGATGTTGCCGCGGCCGTCGGCGAAGTTCTTGCCCGCGGTCAGCGAGGCGAAGATCGTGCTGCGATGGCCGCCATCGGCGATACCGCCCTGGATCTGGCCTTCGAGACCCTCGAAATCGCGCTTCAGGATGAAGTTCACCACGCCCGCGACCGCGTCGGCACCATAGACCGCGCTGTTGCCGCCGGTGGTGATGTCGATGCGCTCGACCAAGGCATTGGGGATGGTGTTGACATCGACACTGGTCGGAACGCCGGGCTGCGCGGTGATGTGGCGGCGGCCGTTGACCAGCACCAGCGTGCGGTTGGTGCCGAGACCGCGCAGATCGAGCAGGTTGAGCCCGGCGGTGCCGATGAAGCGGGTCGAGTTGGACTGGCTGAAGGTCGAACGCAGCGAGGGCAGGTCGTTCAGCGCATCGCCGAGGTTGACCTCACCGGTCGACTGGATCTCGTCGAGCGAGAGCGACACGATCGGGGAGGTGCTCTGCTGGTTGGGTCGCTGGATGCGCGAGCCCGTCACCACGATCGCATTGCCGAGCCCTTCGTCTTCGGCGGGGGAGGTCACGGTGGTGTCGTCGGTAGCCTGCTCTTGCGCCACCGCCGGAGCGGCGATCGTGAGCGCGGCCAGACCGGCGCCAGCGAGAAGTCCGGTCCGCGCAGAGGCGGTGAAAAAGGTTGTCATCGGGGGTAAGCCTCTCGTTTTTCATGTATTTGCGGACAGCTCCGCAAGGGACACGTCTGGTGTCTGGCCGAGAGACTAGGGCCAGGTGCCGGTTGGCGCCCGCGCAATGACGATCATTTCGTCGCAGAATTGCCTGATGTTGTCAGTTCGCAACAAGAATCGGCAATAATCGTCTCCGATGAACCGTTCGTCGATATGTCTGGCGAAAGATCATTTTACTGATCCAGGTTATGGCTCGCAGCAAGCCTGACTGGGGCAGCTTGCCCGCGAAAGGCGCCAAGCGGCACGGCGCGGGCTCGACGGACGCTAGCGTCGGCCGCGTTTTCGCGGCGCAATCCGGTCCCTTCGCCGAGCGGCGGTTTTTCAAGACGTCCAGCGATGTCAGGAAACAGGCAGGTGGTGCCGCTTACGTGACTCGAACACGTGACCCCATCATTACGAATGATGTGCTCTACCGACTGAGCTAAAGCGGCATTCCTGCTCGCGGCCCTAATCCGGCGGGCGCGCGGGCGCAATGCAAAGGTGGAGGCCCGAGCCGGAATCGAACCGGCGTATACGGATTTGCAGTCCGCTGCGTCACCACTCCGCCATCGGGCCGAGCCTTCCGGGACAATGCCCCGGACGGAAGGCGCGCCCTAGCGATTCGGGGGCGGCTTGGCAATCTATGTTCGCGCTCGCTTACCTTCCCCAACGGCAATCTGGACGCGGGACACGAGGCAAGGCAAAGCGCAGGGCCATGACCATTGCCAGCCTGCTCGAACCCGTCACCGGCCAGCCCGGCCCCGCCCGCCTCGTCCATGCCGCCGACTGGATGCAGGGCCGCACGCTCTATGGCGGCGCCTCGGCGCTGGTGGCCTATACCATGGCGACCCGCGCCTTCACCGGCCTGCCGCCCCTGCGCGCCGGGCAGATCGCCTTCGTCGCACCTGTGGGCGAGGACATCGAGCTCACCGCCGAGATCGTCCGCCAGGGCCGCAACGTGACGCAGGTCCGCTCCGAGATCCTGAGCGAGGGCCGCGTTGCCCTGTCCGCCTACTGGCTGTTCGGCGAGGGACGCGAGGCGAACGCGGTCCACCCCTGCGCCATGCCCGAAGACTGGCCCGGCCCGCCCGAGGACAACGCCGTCGTGACCCACCAGTTCGCCCCCGCCTTCATCGCCAAGAACTTCGAGCTGCGCCACGGGCAGACCAAAGGCGCCGACCGCGGCGCGACCGTGCGGCGCTGGGCGCGGCTGACCGAGGCGCACGATCTCGACCCGGTCGCAACGCTGGTGCTGATGGGCGATGTCATGCCGCCGGGCGCGATGCGGGCGATGCAGCGGCAGGGGCCGATCAGCTCGATCAACTGGTCGTTCAACGTGCTGGACCCCGAGAACCGCTCGCGTGATGGCTGGTACCTTGCCGAGAACGCCAGCCAGCACGCCGACGCCGGCTATTCCTCCGAGCGCCTGAGGATGTGGGATGCAGAAGGCAGGCAGGTGCTCGACGGGATGCAGTGCGTGGCCGTGTTCGGCTAGACGGCGCGCCCGAAGCGATCTCTGCAGTCCGCTCGGACAGATTCCGCAGGAACAGACCGGCCGCCCCTCCCTTGACGCGGTGGCGGGTCTCTGATGGACTGCGCTCCAAGGGGAGGGGCGCACGATGCGGTTTTGTCGGGCTCTTGCGTGGGGGCTGATGGCCCTCGTCACCTTGCTTGGCGTCCCGCAGACCGCTGCCGCCGAGGAACCGGAGGATCGGCCAGAGGCGACGGCCGTCGATATCGACGCGAACGGCCTCGATCCGCTGGCCCGGCGGCTGACCCCGAAGGAACGCGCGCAGCGGATCAACCTCAAGACCTACAGCGACGATGAGTGGGACCGGCTCGAGCGCAAGCTCGCGGACGATCTCGCGGCCTGCGACAGCGGCAATCCTCTTGCCTGCGTCCATGCCGGGGATGCCTTCCTGTCGGGTGACGGCGTGTGGCCCATCGCGCGCATTGCCGAGACGCTCTACAGGGACGCTTGCGACAAGGGTGCCGGCGAAGGCTGCGCCGCGCTCGCGACGTTGGTCGAGACCGTGCAGGTCGGCATCGCGTACGAAGCCTCTGCCGACCTCGATGACATGCATCCCTATATCGAGAAGGCCTGCGATCTCGGCCATCTCGACAGCTGCGACCTGTTCGCCTCGCGGCTGCGCGGCATCGAACCGGAGGAGGGTTTTCGCAACAGGGTCGGCCCGTTGCCTGCTCTCGACCTCGCCCGGTCGAACGCCTTGCTCGAAAGCACCTGTGCCAAGGGGGGGACGAAAGCGTGCCTCTCTCTTGCCACCCTGCTGCGGGAGACCGGCGCTTCGGGCGACAGCGAACGGGCCACCGGCATGCTCGACGCCATGTGCCGGGACCAGGTGGTCGCGGCATGCCAGCAGATGATCGGTCTGGCGGAGGGCGACGAGGCGCGGGTCAACCGCTACAAGGATCTTGCCTGCCGGTCCGGCGATGCCTCGGAATGCATCGACATGAACGCGCGCGCCTTCAGGGGTGTCGGCGGCGCGCCGGACAGGAACCGGGCGATCGCCTATTCCGATGCGGCCTGCCGGATCGATGCCGGCTATTGCGAGGTCTCCAGGGTGCTCCGCGCCATGCCGGAGCTGCGCAGCGCCTGCGTACCCGGGGAACCGCGCACCTGCGCCGCGCTCGGCCGGGCACTTGCGGTGGTGCTTTCGCCCGAATGGGATGCGGCGCAGGCCTTCGCGCTGCTGGAAGCGGCCTGCCGCGCCGGTGTCGGCGATGCCTGCAAGGATGCGGCGGCAGTCACCCGCGACCCGGCGCGCAAGAGCGACCTTCTCGAAACCGGTTGCACGGCCGGCGACCCGGATTCCTGCTTCGGGCTTGCCGATAGCCTCGCCGAGGGCACCTTCGGCCACAAGGACGAGGACCGCGCCGTCCTGCTCTACGCATCGCTGTGCGATGCCGGCGCGGCGGCGGCCTGCGACGCGGAGAGCCGCTTTGCCGGGTTCGTCCCCGCCGCCCGCATCAGGCCCGCAAGCGAGGACTACGTCGCGCCGCTCGATTCAACCCAGCCGAAGACCTGGATGGATTACGCCCTCATCCCCGATTGCTTCACCGCCAGCGCGATGTTCCGCGGCGCGCTGGTGATCCAGGAGAATTGCTCGCAGCGCGAAAAGGGCATCGGCAGCGACAGGGCCCGCCCGGGGCAGGCGCCGTGGCAGGCGCTGCTGTGGCGGCCCGCCACGCTCAACCGCAGCGAGCTGAGCGAGGCCCAGCGGGTGCTGTGCGGCGGCTCCCTGATCGCGCCGGGCTGGGTGCTGACCGCGGCCCATTGCCTTGTCGACAGCAACGTCAATGTGGTGACCGGCGGACACCGCATCCGGCTCGGCGTGTTCAATCCGCAGGTCGACGAGGGGGTGAGCTACCCCATTCTCGATGCCTTCCCCCACCCCGGGTTCGACAAGGGGAACAAGTATCTCTTCGACATCGCGCTGATCCGCTACGATCACCGCGCACCCGACCGGGGGAAGTCCAATCAGCCTTCGTCGCGTCTGCCGATTGCCGCGATCACGCTCGATCCGCTTGCCCTGGGCCAGCGACGCATCGCCAACGGCATGCCGGTCTATTCCTTCGGCTGGGGCTGGACCGCAGCGGAGAAGAGCGCTTCGACCGATTATCTTCAGGTGATCGCGATGGAACTGGTGAGCGAGCCGGTCTGCACCGCGTTGACCGGCTTCCGCAAGGCGCTCGACAACGCGGCCCTGTGCGCAGGTGGCAGGAAGCGGGAACAGACCTGTTTCGGCGACAGCGGCGGCCCGCTGGTGACCTATGGCGACGATAGCCGCCGGCCGGTGCTGATCGGGGTGGTGAGCGCGGGCAAGAAATGCGGCACCACCGGCAGGCTCAGCCAGTATACCCGCGTCGCCAAGGTGAGGGACTGGATCGAGCGGACGATGAAGGCCGCGCGCTGACGAGGGCCGCCTACACGTCCTCGAAGTTCGGCTTGCGGCGCTCCATCTCGGCCATCACCGCCTCGACCTGGTTGCGGCTGCGGATGATGGCATGCTGCTCGATGCTTTCTTCCAGCAGGATCGCATCGGTCTCGCGCTCGTGCATCGCGGCCTGAAGGCGCTTGGCGGCGCGGATCGCGTGGGGGTTCTTGAGCGCGATCTGGCGGGCCAGCGCCAGCGCGCGGTCACGGGGGTTGTCGTCGACATGGGTTGCCAAGCCAAGCGCAACAGCCTCGGCCCCGTTGAACTCGCGGTTGGTGTAGATGAGCTCGCGCAGCACGTCGTCGCGCACCAGCCCGCGCCATAGCACATAGCCGCCCATGTCGGGCACGAGGCCCCACTTCATTTCCATGATCGCCATGCGGGTCTCGGGGTGGACGATGCGGATGTCGGCCCCGCTGGCGATCTGCAGCCCGCCGCCGAAGCACACGCCGTGGATCGCGGCGATCACCGGCACCGGCAGCTTCCTCCACTGCATCGCCACCTGCTGCGCCCGGTTGGCGTTGCCATGGGTGCGCTCGGTGAGGCCCGGCTCGTCCTCGGGTGGCTTGCGCGCGAAGTTCGACAGGTCGAGCCCGGCGCAGAAGGCCCGGCCCTCGCCCGAAAGCACCACGGCGCGCAGTCCCTTCATGCGCTGGAGCGCATGGCCGGCCTCGATGATCCGCTCGAACATCTCCGGGTCGAGCGCGTTCATCTTGTCGGCGCGCACGAAGCGGACTTCGGCGACCCCGTCCTCGCCCATGGTGATGGCAACGCGGTCGTTGGCGATGGTTGCGGCGGCGGTGGCGGACATTGGCGTGATCCCTCAGAAAGGCTGTGTCTGGCGGCAAGATTGGCCGATCCGCCGCACCCTGTCCAGAGCGTGCGAGGCCCTTCAGCCGGGGCGAATGAGGCCGGACGCGGAAGGCACGTCGAGGACATAGCCACCCGCCGGTTCGCCGCCGATCAGTTGCGCAAGGCCTGCCGCAGCGAGCTTGGCGCGCGCGCCCGCGATTTCCTCGGGAACGGCGCCGCACGCCGTGCCGAAGGTGACGAGGCAGACCTCGGACAGCAATTGCCCGGCGGTGACCCGCTCGCCCGGCTGTTCGGCAAGGCGCCACAGCAGGGCGAACTCGCACGGGGACAGGCCGAGCCAGCGGTCGTCCACCCGTCCGTCACGATGTTTGCGATCGAGCGTCAGGTCGCCCGCCTCTCGAAAACGTCGGACGCCGCGCTCATCACCCGCTTCCTCGCAGGATCCGGGGAAGTGGCAGGAGGGAAGCGGCGCGTTCACAGCAGGCCTCCGGCACGCATGGAATAGACCGCCTCGGTTGTGAATATCAGGTGGTCGATCAACGCGATGTCGAGCGCGCGGGCGACCTCGGCAAGGCGGCGGGTAGCGGCGATATCGCAGCCGCTCGGGCGGCAATGGCCCGAAGGGTGGCTGTGGGCAAGGATGATCCCGGCCGCATCGTGACGCAGCGCCTCGCCGAGCAGTGCCCGCATCCTCAGGCTCAGCGTGGTCATGGTGCCGATGCCGCAGGGCGCATCGCCAAGCCAAGCGCTGCGGGCATCGAGGAAAATCGCGTGGCCGCGCTCGACTTGCGCCGGCGGGGCGAGCACGACGCTGCGAAGGTAGGCGATCATCGCGGCGGCGCGCTGCTCCTGCGAGAACGCGTCCTCGCCGGTGGCGCGGGCGAGCGCGGCGGTCAGCACGGGCGGTGCCCCCGGCATAGGGGAAAGGCGGCAGGTTCAGGCATGGGGCACTCCCCGAAAATCAGATTGGCCTAGGACCGGATTTGCAATCCGCGAGCGAAGGGCGCGGACTGGCGCCACTCGCGATAGGGGCCGAACCGGCGTTCGCGCAGCACATGGCGGACGAACCCGACAGCCAGCACCAGCAGCTGGCAGTAGGATGGACCGATGATGAGAATTGCATAGGCGAGCGGGGCGGCACTCTCGACCATCACGCGCACCATGTGCGCGCCCAGCGCAACGAGCTGGAAGCCGGCAATCCACAGCGGATAGTTGCGATTGGCATTGAGCGCCACGGCCACGAACAGCACGGCGGCCACGAGGTCGAGCATCGTGTAGATGCCGGACACGATCCCCTGCGATTCCGGCGACGGATTGAACCCCCACAGCACATACATCGGCAGCACCATAGTCGCGAGGAAGATGCCGATCAGCCAGCGCTCCGGCGCCCCGCCCCAGCGCCAGATCGCTCCTGCCAGCAGGACGCTCACCAGATGCTGGGCCGGGGCCCGGTAGGCGTTGGAGAATTCGAGCCAGTCGACCATTGGTCAGGCTTGCAGCCGCTCCCTCTCGCGGACCTGCCGGACCGGCATGGCATTGAGATCGCTCGGCGGGATCTTGGTCGGATCGCCCGGATCGCCACCAGCGACGACATGGGTGCGCGCGACCTTGCTCAGTTCGTCATGCACCCGTAGCAGGCTCGTTGACATGGCGAGCGCCTGGCTTTCGGCCTCGGTCAGGCGCAGCAGCGCGCGCTGGCCGGTGCTGACCTCGACCAGCGGGTTCTGCCGGGCGGACAGCATGGCCTGTTTGAGGCGTGCCATGGCGATGATCGCTTCGTCGGCGAGCGCTTCGGCTTCGCGGACCAGCTTCTTGAGATTGTGTGCGTCAGCGAGAATGCGGTTGTCCATCGTCGGTCTCCTGCCGGACCGGTGCTCACCCAGTCACGACCCCGGTTTCAACGGAGAGATAAGCCTTGCCTTCCGTCGCTGCGCTGAGTGTCATCGCGGCCGTGATCGCCAGGACCACCGATGCCAGGATGCCCGTGGCGATACCGACGATCGCACCCAGACGCACCAGGACGGCATGCTCACCATCGAGCACTCCGGGGACCACCCGGGGCTCGCCCGACCTCAGCCACGGTGCCTGTTCGATGAGCGGCATCGCATCGCTGAGAACAAGCCGACCCGGGTCGTCCTGGCCCTCCTGTTCAGCCGGATCGGCTACCGGGTTAATCTGAGAATTTGTGTATGCAGGTTCGCTGAAGGGCTTGAGCAAAGCTTCATCCGCAACACCCCCGAGGTCGCGCGCGGCGGCTTCCTCGGCCGCTTCGGGGGCCAGGGTGGCGCGGTAGTTCTCGACCAGCTCGCCGAGACTGGCGGCATCGTAGAAGTCCTTCAGCGCGCGGATATGCTGGTTGATGCGGGTCTCGGACACGCCGAGATCCGCGGCGATCACCTTGATCGGGACGCGCCGGTCGATACGCTCCATCACCGCGCGCTGTCTGTCGGTAAGCCGCCGCGCGGCACCGGACTCCATGACCCACTCCTTCAACAGTTCATCGGCTGTTTACCCTGAAACTAACGCAATCCGGACAGGATTTCTTCCGTTTTGGATCAGAATGCTACGGGACGCGACGAACGCCCTAGGCGGCCGAGCTGTTGACCCCGACCGACTGGAGGTATCGCTTGATGTTGCGTGCGGCTTGGCGGAGGCGCTGTTCGTTCTCGACCATCGCGATCCGGACATAGCCCTCGCCGTTCTCGCCATAACCCACGCCGGGAGCCACGGCGACCTGCGCCTGGGTGAGAAGCTGCTTGGAGAATTCGAGACTGCCCATCGATTTGAGCGCGGGGGGCAGCGGGGCCCAGGCGAACATCGAAGCGGGCGGCGGCGGGATATCCCAGCCGGCGCGACCGAAAGCCTCGACCATCACGTCGCGGCGCTTGTGGTAGAGTTGGCGGTTGCTCTCGATGATGTCCTGCGGCCCGTTCAGCGCGGCGCAGGCCGCTGCCTGGATCGGGGTGAAGGCGCCGTAATCGAGATAGGACTTCACCCGCGTCAGCGCCGCGATCAGCTGGCGGTTGCCGACCGCAAAGCCCATCCGCCAGCCCGCCATCGAATAGGTCTTCGACATCGAGGTGAACTCGATCGCCACGTCCTTCGCGCCCGGCACTTCCATGATCGAGCGGGTCGGCTTGCCGTCGAAATAGAGCTCGGAATAGGCAAGGTCGGAGACGATCCAGACCTGGTTCTCCTTCGCCCAGGCCACCAGCCGCTCGTAGAACGGCAGCTCCACCGTCTCGGCCGTGGGGTTGGAGGGGTAGCTAACCACCAGCACGCTCGGGCGCGGGACGGTGTAGTTCATCGCCCGTTCGAGCGATTCCCAGTAGTGTTCGTCGGGCGTCGTCGGCACCGAACGGATGGTGGCGCCGGCAATGATGAAGCCGAAAGTGTGGATCGGGTAAGACGGGTTGGGCGCCAGCACCACGTCGCCCGGCGCGATGATCGCGGTCGCGAGGCTCGAGAGCCCCTCCTTCGATCCCATCGTGACCACCACCTCGGTCTCGGGATCAAGCTCGACCCCGAAGCGGCGGGCGTAATAACCCGCCTGGGCGCGGCGCAGGCCGGGGATGCCCTTGGACTGGGAATAGCCGTGCGCATCGGGCTTGGCGGCAACCTCGCACAGCTTGTCGATCACGTGCTGCGGCGGCGGCTGGTCGGGGTTACCCATGCCGAGATCGATGATGTCCTGACCCGCCAGCCTTGCGGCATGACGCATGGCGTTGACCTCCGCGATCACATACGGAGGCATCCGCTTCATGCGATAGAACTGGTCATTCATGGTCCGTCATCACCTTGTCTCGGGCGGGGTCGATAGGCGCCGCCGCCCTCTCCCTAGGCCAAACCCGCCGACCGAGGGAAGGCGTTTTCGGCAATTGCGGTCCGGCCGGATTGGCGGCACTACGGGTACGGAACGGCGCGGAAGGGACGGTTGCAGGCGATGGCACGGGATGGCGATCTGATGGCGGCAGCGGGCGACGGCCTCAAGGGCTTCTTCGACATGCAGGGCGAGGCGCTGCGCGAAATCATGGGCGGCAAGGGCGCCGAATCGCTGATGGCCGGGGCGATGCCCGCGGGGATGGATGCGGGCGAACTCGCCGAATGGGCGGCGACGGGCGCGCAGCTGCAGCAGCTGTGGCTCGATTTCGCCACCCACCAGGCCCAGAGCGCCGCCGAGAAGGCCAGCACGGGCGCCAACCTGATCGACCCGGCGCAGTGGCTGGTGATGTCGCAAGCGATGCTCGGGCAGATGCCCAAGGGCATGTTCGAGGCCTCCGCCAAGCTGGCGCAGGACCAGATGCAGCTGTGGTCGGGCGTGATGCAGAGCTTCGCTGCGGGCGCCACCGGCGGCAAGCTGGGCGAGGCGCCCGAAGCGGGTGCCCTGCCCAAGTCCGACCGCCGCTTCGCCGATCCGGCGTGGCGCGAGCTCCCGGCCTTTCTGCTCCTGCACCAGACCTACCTGATGCTCGCCGACTATTTCCGGCAGGCGGTGAAGGGAATGCAGGGGCTCGATGCGGGCAAGCGGCAGCAGCTCGAATTCGCGGTCTCGGCACTGGCCGAGGCGATGAGCCCGGACAATTTCCTCGCGCTCAATCCGGTGGTCCTGAAGCGCACGATGGAGACCCGGGGCGCCAATCTGGTGCGCGGGATGCAGCACCTCGTCAACGACCTCAAGCGCGGCCAGCTCACCCACACCGATCCCAATGCCTTCCGGCTGGGCGAGAACCTCGCCGCGAGCCCCGGCAAGGTGGTGCACGAGACCCCGCTCTACCAGCTGATCCACTACACGCCGTCGACCGAGACGGTGCTCGAGGTGCCGCTGGTGATCTTCCCACCGTGGATCAACCGCTTCTACATCCTCGACCTGACGCCGAAGAAGAGCTTCATCAAGTGGGCGGTGGATCAGGGAATCTCGGTCTTCGTGGTCAGCTGGAAAAGCGCCGACGAGACGATGGCCGACGTGGTGTGGGACGATTACATCCGCGCCCAGATCGAGGCGATCGACCATGTCCGCGCGCGGCTCGACGTGCCGGCCGTCCACACCATCGGCTACTGCGTGGCGGGCACGACTCTGGCCGCGACCCTCGCCGTGCTGGCGCGGCGGGGCGAGGCGGACAAGGTCAAGAGCGCGACCTTCTTCACCGCCCAGGTCGATTTCGAGCGCGCGGGCGATCTCAAGCACTTCATCGACGAGGGCCAGCTCGAGATGATCGGGCAATTGTCGCCGCAGGGCTATCTCGACGGGCGCTATCTCGCCGCGACCTTCAACGCGTTGCGCGGGCGCGACCTGATCTGGAACTACGTCGTCAACAACTACCTGCTGGGCGAGGATTACCCGGCCTTCGACCTGCTCCACTGGAACGGCGACGTCACCAACCTGCCGTCGAAGTGGCACAATGCCTACCTGCGCGATCTCTACCGCGACAACCGCCTGGTGGTGCCCGACGCACTGGAGGCGGACGGCACGCCGATCGATCTCACCCGTGTCGCCACCCCCAGCTTCGTGCAGGCGGGGCGCGAGGATCACATTGCGCCTGCCGAGAGCGTGTGGCGGATCACGAAGCATTTCACCGGCCCGATGGAGTTCCTGCTGGCCGGCTCGGGGCATATTGCCGGGGTGGTCAACCCGCCGTCGGCCGGCAAATACCAGTACTGGGTCGGCGACAGCGCCGCGCCCAGCCTCAAGGACTTCGTCGCCGGCGCGACCGAGCATCCGGGCAGCTGGTGGCCGCATTGGCTGGAATGGCTCCACAGGCAGTCGGACACCCGCGTGCCTGCCAAGGGCAAGCGTGTTCCCGGTGGCAAGGGCGACAAGGTGATCGAGGACGCTCCGGGCCGCTACGTGAAGACGCGCTAGGATCAAACGCCTGATTTAAATCGGTGTTTTAGATTTTTGTGCACTGCACAAAAATACTTGACTTCGCATCTGCATTCACTATTTTGTGCAGTGCAACATGAAGCGAGGTCGCCATGTCTGAAGTCGAGAACACTGCAGGTGAAGTGAAGGTCGCGCCCGAAGCCGTGCCTGCGCCCGCCGCTCCGATCGCCAAGATCGATGCCGCTGCCGAGAAGGCCTATGCCGAAGCCTCGGCCAAGGTCGTCGCCGCTCCGGTCGCGAAGACCCCGGCTGCCAAGCCCGCTGCCGCGCCGAAGAAGGCCCCGCTCGCCCGCAAGGCCGCGCCGGCCGCGAAGGCCGCCGCCAAGACCCTCAAGACCGCCAAGAAGGCGGCGCCCAAGACTGCCAAGCTCCCGGTCAAGAAGCCCGTGCTGGCCAAGAAGGCTGCCAAGCCCGCCGCCGCGCCGAAGACCAACCCCGTCATCAAGCTCAAGGACACCATCATGGACACCGCCAAGAACACCGACATCACCGCCACCGCCAAGGAAATGCTGGCCGACGTGCAGGCCCGCGCCAAGGAAACCTACGCCAAGGGCACCGTGCTCGCGACCGAAGCGACCGAGTTCACCAAGGCGAACGTCGAAGCCGTCGTCGAAAGCGGCAAGATCTTCTTCGCCGGTGCGCAGGAACTGCTCAAGGACAACGTCGAGACCGGCAAGACCGTGATCGAGACCGTGACCGAAGACGCCAAAAAGGTTGCGGCCGTCAAGTCGCCGACCGAGCTGATGCAGCTCCAGGGCGAGATCGCCCGTCGCAACTTCGACGCGCTGGTCGCCTACGGCTCGAAGCGCACCGAAGCCTGGGTGAAGCTCTACAACGACGCCTTCGCCCCGATCTCGAACCGCGTCAGCGTCGCGGTCGAGAAGGTCAAGACCGCCGCGTAAGCGGATAACAAGTTCCTGGACCGGGCCTCTCTCCTCTCTCTCCCAACCCGGTCCACGAGAGCGCGCCGCAAGGCGCAAGGCCGGCCAGACCAGCGTCTGGCCGGCCTTTTTTGCGTGCGCGGCTCCGCCCAAACAATTCCAAGCAACCGCTTGCGCCTCGCCAAGCGAATCCCATAATGGAGGCCTATGCGCATCCCCGCCCTCTCCGATAACGCCGATGCCGGCATGCGGCCCGTGCCGCAGGTCATGCCTGTCCGCGCGGCCGAGGATGACGAGGGCGGCAAGGAAGGCGGCGGGCAGGGCCAGGTCGGCATCGCCACCAAAACCCGTGCCAAGCCCAAGAAGCCGAGCCAGTACAAGGTGCTGATGCTCAACGACGACTACACCCCGATGGAATTCGTGGTGCTGGTCCTGAAGCGCTTCTTCAGCATGGACCTGGAACAGGCGACCCGTGTGATGCTCCACGTACACCAGCGCGGCGTGGGGGTGTGCGGCATCTTCACCTACGAGGTCGCCGAGACCAAGGTGAACCAGGTGATGGACTTCGCCCGCCAGAACCAGCACCCGCTCCAGTGCACGCTCGAGAAGGCGTGAGGCAGGCGCACCACCCGCAACCCGATCCGGTGTCGCCGGGCCAGGAAAGCGTCTGGGACTACCCCCGCCCCGCCATTGCCGAGCCGACGCCGCGCCATATCCGCATCGTCCATCAGGGCGTGGTGCTGGCCGACACCCGCGCCGCCTGGCGCACGCTCGAAACCTCGCATCCGCCGACCTACTACCTCCCGCCAGCCGACATCGCGATGGCGCACCTCGTGCCCAATCCGGCGCGCTCGCTGTGCGAATGGAAGGGGCAGGCAGCCTATTGGGACGTCGTGATCGCGGGCGATCGCATCTCCGCAGCCGCATGGTCCTATCCCGCCCCCACCCCCGCCTTCGCCGGGATCGCGGGGCATATCGCCTTCTACGCTGCGCCCTTCGACAGCGTGACGGTTGACGGCGAAGAGGTCACGCCTCAGCCGGGCGGCTTCTACGGCGGGTGGATCACCTCTGCCGAGGCCGGGCCGTTCAAGGGCGTCCCCGGCAGCCGGTTCTGGTAAGCCACGGCGCAGGGCGCGCACGCCGCAGCAATTGGGGACATGACGCGCGCGCGCGAAGCCGCTAGGGCATTCTCGCCCGAGCCATCGATGGAACCGAGCTTGCCGAACTTCCTTCCCAGCATCGACCGCTACATCCTGCGGCTGACGATCGTGCCGATGCTGGGCGTCTTCGCGCTCGCCGCCTCGCTGCTGATGCTCGACAAGATGCTGCGCCTGTTCGATTTCGTCGCGGTCGAGGGCGGGCCGGTGGCGGTCGTCTTCAAGATGCTTGGCGCGCTGATCCCGGAATATGCGAGCCTCGCAATCCCGCTGGGGCTGCTGCTCGGAGTGCTGCTGGCGTTCCGCAAGCTCGCCACCTCGTCCGAGCTCGATACGATGCGCGCGGTCGGCCTGTCGTACAACCGGCTGCTGCGGATGCCCTATGTGATCACGCTGGTGCTGGTCGCGGTCAACGTGGCGCTGGTGTTCTACATCCAGCCGATCAGCCGCTACTATTACGAGCAGATGGAATACGAGCTGCGCTCGGGCGCGCTCGGGGCCTCGATCAAGGTGGGCGAGTTCACCACCCTCGCCGACCGCATGGCGCTGCGCATCGAGGAAAGCGAGGACGAGGGACGCCGGTTGGTCGGTATCTTCGCCCGGGTCGCCAACGCAAAGGGGCAGGTGCTGTCGATCTCGGCGCGCGAGGGCGCCTTCCTCGCCACTCGCGACAATCCCGACACCATCATCCTGCGCCTGACCGAGGGCACGATCATCCAGGACACGGGGATGAAGGGCCAGACCCCGCGCGTGCTCAGCTTCAGCCGCCACGACCTGCCAATCGATCTGCCCGCGATCGAGAAGTTCCGCGCCCGCGGCGACGAGACGCGCGAATACATCCTGCCCGAACTGCTCCGCATCGGCTGGAGCCGCGACAGCGCCCCCGATGCGCGCGATGCCAGCGTCGCGAGCTTCAACTTCCGGCTGGTCGAGATCGTGATGATGTTCCTGATGCCGCTGCTCGCGGTGGCACTGGCGATCCCGCCCAAACGCTCGACCAGCGCGCTGGGGGTGTTCGTCTCGATCGTGATGGTGGTCGCCTATCACAAGGTGAACCAGTACGGCGAGGATGTCGCCGCGATCGGCCGGCTCGATCCGGTGCTCGCATTCTGGGTGCCCTTCGTGCTGTTCGCGGGCCTGATCCTGTGGATGTATTACCGCGTCGCCTATGTCCCCGGCGGGCAGGCGATCGGGGCGCTGGAGATGGCCTTTGCCAAGCTTTCGAAGCGAATCGGCAAGCTCTTCGCCCGCCGCCAGCCGCGTGCGTGGCGCCCGCCGACGGATGCGGCGGCAGAGGCTGCTCCGGCGGAGTAGGCACGCAAGGATGCAGCTCGACTTCTTCCCCTCGCGCACGCTGACGCTCTATCTGGCGAAGCTCTTCGTGGTGCGCATCCTGGCCGTGCTGGTGATGCTTGTGCTGGTGCTGCTGGCGCTCGACCTCTTGTCCGAGACTGGCGACATCCTCGCCGCCCCGGGCAACGGGCAGGCGGAGATCCTGCAATATGCCTCGCTGCGCGCGCCCCAGCTGGCGGCGCGCTTCCTGCCCTATTCGGTGCTGCTGGCGACGCTGATCACGCTGGTGACGCTGAACCAGAACAGCGAGGTGGTGGCGATGAAGGCGGCCGGCCTCAGCGCCCATCAGGTGCTCGCTCCGCTGCTGCTCACCGCGGCGGTGGTATCGGCAGTGAGCTTCGGCTTCAACGAGCGGATCGTCACCCGCGCCAACGCGACCCTCAAGGCGTGGCAGGCGGCCGAATACGGTCCGATCCCCGAGGCGGCGGCGGGCGACGGGGCCGCGGCCGGGGTGCGCTCGAACATCTACCTCACCGACGGCGACCACATCCTCTCCGCCGCGACGCTCGCCGGGGCGGGCGAGCAGATCGTGCTGACCGGCGTCACCTGGTATGCCCGCACGCCCGGCGGGATCATCCGCGAACAGGTCCGCAGCCCCCGCGCGACCTTCGCCGCCCCGGGATGGCGGCTCGAGAATCCGGTGAAGTTCGATGTCGCGGGCGCTGTGACCGATCGCCCTGCGGCAATGGTGGTCGGCGAGAACCTCAGCCCCGCGCGGATCATGCTGCAATCGATCGACGCCGATGCGCAGAGCTTCTGGGAACTGGGGGAGAGCATCGATGCCTACGAGGCGGCCGGGCGCAATACCGACGAGATGCGCGCCAAGTGGTGGCACCGCCTCTCCGGTCCGCTTTCGGCGCTGCTGATGCCGCTGCTGGGTTCGGTCGCGGCCTTCGGGCTGGCGCGCTCGGGGCAGCTCTTCGTGCGTGCGATCATCGGCATGGCGCTTGGTTTTGCCTATTTCGTGGTCGACAACGCCGCGCTGGCGATGGGCTCCTTCGGCGGCTACCCGCCCTTCCTTGCCGCCTGGGCGCCGTTCCTGCTGTTCCTGCTGGTCGGCGAGACGGTGCTGATCCGCACCGAGGAGTGAGGCCGGGGGGCCGAGACTGGTCGCTCAGGCTGGCGCGACCCGAGGATGCTGTCGCCATGCCTGCGATCGAGCAGGCCGCCGCCATCGCCTTTGCCGGCGAAGCGTCGATCGACCCGGCCCGCACCCGCAGCGAAGCCGATTACGCCCGCCTGATCCGCCGGGGCCATAGCCTTGTCGCCCATGCCGGCGAGACGATGGCGGGGTTCCTCGTCGCCCAGCCCTTCAGCCGGGAATTGCACATCTGGGAGATGGACGTCGCGCCCGACTTCCAGCGGCGCGGGATCGGATCGGGGCTGGTACGCGCGGCAATGATCGATGCGCGCAACACCGGCTTCAAGGCACTGACCCTCACCACCTTCCGCGATCTGGCGTGGAACGCCCCGTTCTACGCCCGGCTCGGCTTCGAGGAAGTCACCGCGCTCGACGCCCACCCGCGGCTGGCAGGGGAACTGGCGAACGAGGTCGAGGACGGCCTGCCCGCCGACCGGCGCTGCGCGATGATCTGCTTTCTGGATTGAACAGGAGGCGGGCCTAGGCCGCCTTCTTCCCCATCGTGCTCTTCGCAATCCGCCCGACCAGCACCAGCATCCCGGGATGATTGGCGCCCTCGTAGGTCGACCCCGTGCCCAATTCGCGCGCGAGGCGGCGGTGGGCTTCGGGGAGGTCATGGTACGGCATCGAGGGCATCAGGTGATGGAGCGCATGATAACGCAGGCCCACCGGCGCCCAGATCTCGGCGGCAAGGCCCGGAGGGGGGACGTTGACGGAATCGAGGAACTGCGCGGTCACCGTCATCGGCTCGCCCTCGTTCTCCCACAGGTGCGCGACGAGGGTGCGCAGCTGGTTCAGCACCGCGGTCAGCGAGAGGATCGCCAGCGCGATGGCGAGTGGCTGCCAGCCGATCACGAAGACGCTCGCGATCAGGCACCACGACCACACGAACACCCCGGCTTCCTGCCAGCGCACCCGGTCCACGAAATCGCCTTCGGGCGGGCGGCGGCGGAAATCGGGGTTGATCGAGAGCGCCGAGAACCGCTCCCAGGTGAAGGTGCGGACCGCCGGGATCAGCGCCCCCAGCGGCACCAGTACCGCCGCGCGGATGATCAGCGCTACCGGCGCGAGGATCGCCACGAGCACGAACAGCGGCAGGCTCCACGGCTTCATCAGCGCGAGCGGGAGGTATTCGGGATCCTCGGGCGTGCCGTATTGGGTGCGCTTGTGGTGGATGGTATGGACGCCCTCGTACATGAAGGAGGGCGTCAGCAGCGGGATGCCGACGAGCAGGTTCCAGCCCGTGCGGAAGCCCGGCAGGGCATCGCGGTGGATATGGGTCAGCTCGTGGATGAACATCAGCGCGCGGTAGAGCGCCAGCGCCGCGACCAGCCCGGTGGCGATCTGCACGGCGAGGTTCTGCGACAGGATCGCCGCCGCAATCGCGGCATAGCCCACGCCCGCCGAAACCAGCATGTCGGGCCAGTAGATGCCCGGCTTCGCCTCGCCCAGCCCCTTGGTCAGGTCGCGCGCCGCGCGCAACATCGCCTTGTCGTCCTCGGCCATGAAGGCGGCACGGGTCGCCCGCGGCGCCGGTTCGCGCAGGTCCGATCGGGCAGGATCGATGGTCGGGTGCAAAGAGAGATCCGGGGTCATTTCGGTGCAAATCCTGCGGCCGCCCTACCCGAAATCGGGGTGCAAGCCAAACGCGGGTTGTTGGTGACAGTGATCGACAGCCTTGCGTCATTGACGCGGGCGCGACACAGACACCTTGACCCAGAACAAACTACGAGGACCGGGGCGTGACGGATGTGGCGGCGAGTGCGGCAGAGATAAGGATCGAACCGGTCACCGGCAAGGACCAGCGGGCGGCCTTCGTCGACCTGGGGCGCGCCTTTTCGGACCGGCTGCCGCATTTCGTGCCACAGATCCGCTCGGAACAGCTCGAACTGATCGATCCGGGCAAGAACCCCTTCTTCGGCCACGCCCGCGTGCAGCTGTTCATCGCCTCGCGCGGGGGCGTGCCGGTGGGGCGCATTTCCGCCCATATCGACGAACTCGCGCTCGCCATGCCTGCCGAACAGGGTTTCGGCCCGGGCACGGGCTTCTTCGGCTATTTCGATGCCGAGGACGAATCCGTGGCCCGCGCCCTGCTCGCCGCCGCCGAGGCGTGGCTGGCGGGCGAAGGGATGACGCGGGTACTCGGCCCGATCTCGCTGTCGGTGTGGGAGGAACCGGGGCTGCTGGTGAAGGGGCAGGACCACGCCCCGATGCTGATGATGGGACATCACCCGGCGCATTACGCGGGCTGGATCGAGGCGGCAGGCTTCACCCGCGCCAAGACGCTCTACACCTACGATCTCGACATCACGAAGCCCTTCCCCCCGCTAGTGCAGCGCATCGTGCAATCGGGGCAGAAGAATGCGCGGATCAACGTGCGGCGGGTGCGCAAGAAGGACTGGGACGCGGAAGTGGCGACGATCCTCGGCATCCTCAACGATGCCTGGTCGGACAATTGGGGCTTCGTCCCCTTCACGCCGGCCGAGGTCGCCTATGCCGGCAAGAAGCTGCGCCCGCTGATCTTCGAGGAACTCAACATGATCGCCGAGGTGGATGGCCGCCCGGTGGCCTTCATGCTGACCTGGCCCGACGTCAACGACGCGCTGGCGAAGATCAGGGGCAAGCTCTTCCCCTTCGGCTGGATCGCCATGCTGCGCTGGCTGCGCCATCCCAAGGGCGCAGGCATGCGGGTGCCGCTGATGGGGGTGCTGAAGGAGCTCCACAATTCCCGGCTGGCCAGCCAGCTCGCCTTCATGATGATCGAGGCGATCCGGCTGGAGGCGAACGGCAAGTTCCAGTCCACCCGCGGCGAGATCGGGTGGATCCTCGAGGACAACCAGGGCATGGTCGCGATCGCAGACACCATCCAGAGCACGATCAACCGCGAATACGCGATCTACGAGAAGCGGCTGGGTTGATTGATCCGGTTTGCGATCGCGCTGACGCGCGATGCAGACCGAAGGCCGCTCCGAAGAAAAAAGGCCTCCGTTGCGGAACAACGGAGGCCTTTCGGGATCGTATCACCAGCCGCTTGGACGGGAGGGGGGTCTCGGCGGTGACAGAGCTATAATGATCGGACCCGAGAGCGGTTCCCGGCCTTCCGAAAATTTTTTCGTCCCTCGCAATACTGCGTAGAAGGAGCGCGATTCCAGCCGGTTGCCGGATGGGGGCGACGACAGGGCGGGGAACGGCTATGGCCGAATCGACCGTCTTGCCAGACTCGCGAAAGGAACCTCATGTCGCTCGGAAGCCAGATCGCGGCCAACCTGCCCTTCCTGCGCCGCTATGCCCGCGCGCTCACCGGATCGCAGACCAGCGGCGACGCCTTCGTGCGCGAGATGCTCGAGGCGGTGCTGGCCGACGAGGACCTGAAAGCGAGCCTCGCCGGCGGACGGGTGCCGCTCTACCGCGCCTTCGGCAAGGTGTGGGCGAGCGCCTCGGGCGGGGCCGCGACCGGCGCTCCGACGAGCGAGCACGAGGCCGGCGCGCAGGCGCGCCTCGGGGTGATCACGCCGCCCGCGCGCCAGGCGCTGCTGCTGACGACGCTCGAGGATTTCACCACCGCGGAAGCCGCCGCCATCCTCGAGCGCACCCCTGCCGAGATCGAGGCCCTCGTCGCCGAGGCGATCGCCGAGATCGAGCGCGAGCAGACCACCAGCGTGCTCATCATCGAGGACGAGCCGCTGATCGCGATGCAGCTCGAAGACCTCGTGACCGGCCTCGGCCACACGGTTAGCGGCACCGCCGCCACCCGCACCCAGGCCCGCGCCGCCGTGGCCGAGGCGATGCCCGGTCTGGTGCTCGCCGACATCCAGCTCGCCGACGGCTCCTCGGGCCTCGATGCGGTGGACGATATCCTGAGCGTCGGCGCGATGCCGGTGATCTTCATCACCGCCTATCCCGAGCGCCTGCTGACCGGCGACCGGCCCGAGCCGACCTATCTGGTCACCAAGCCCTTCCAGGAGGCGACCGTGCGCGCCGCGATCAGCCAGGCGCTGTTCTTCGGATCGACCAGGCCGTTGTAATGCGATTGCGCTGACGCGCGATGCAGACCTCCCGCCACCGAAGATGGCCAAAGTCTAAGGCTTCTTCACCCGCCGGTCCGTTTCTTTCTCTCTGATCCGGAAATCCGCCGGGCGGCGCACCGGCACGCGCAGCACGCAGCGGACGCCCGAGGGCGCGAAGTCGAGCGTCACCGGCTGGCGCAGTTCGTGGGCGACGACCTTCTCGATCAGTTCGGTGCCGAAGCCGCGACGGCGCTGGGCGGCCACGGGCGGGCCGCCGGTCTCCTGCCATTCGACCTCGGCCCATTCGGTCTCGGCCCCGGGCTCTCCTCCGCGCTGCCAGCGGATCGTGACCTTCCCCCCGGGCACGCTCAGCGCCCCGTATTTGGCGGCATTGGTGGCAAGCTCGTGCACCGCGAGGCCGAAGGACAGCGCGTCATTGGGCGCCAGTTCGAGCTCCGGCCCCTCGAGCAGAATCGCGTCGTCGAGCACCGCCCGGAAGTGCTGGAGCTCCGCCTCGATCACCGCGCGGATCGGGGTCGTGCCCCAGTCGGTCACCGTCAGCAGGTCGTGCGTGGCCGAAAGCGCGCGGATGCGCCCTTCCAGCGAGTCCGCGAAATCGTCGAGCCCGCTCGCCCGGCGGCGGGTCAGCGAGAGGATCGAGAGCACGTTGGCGAGCGTGTTCTTGACCCGGTGGTTGAGTTCGCGGGTGAGCGAATTCCTGATCGAGTGCTGTTCCTCGAAGAAGGCGAGCCGCGCCTGATCCTCGAAGGCCTGCTGGGTGAGAAGGCGGGCCAGCAGCATCAGCAGGCTCGCCAGCGCCAGTCCGAACACCAGCGTCAGCATCGACAGCGGGGAGAGGACCTGCGTGCCGGCGCGCTCGATCACAAGCATCAGCTTGCGGTCGGCGATGGTGACTTCCTGCTCGGCGGTCTCGCCCGAAGCACCGCCGATCGAATGGGCAACCAGCAGGTGCCCCGTCGAAACCTCGCCGTCATAGAGCCGGACGCCGAAACGCCCCTGCCCCTCACGGTCGATCGCTGCATCGAGGAATTCGCGTGCCCTGAATGGGGTGTAGACGAAGCCCGCGAGCCGCCGCTCCTCGCCTGCGCCCATCCGGAACACCGGCATGTAGATTGCGAAGGCCGGCGCGGTGCCGCTCGTCTCCTGGCGCAGCACGATGCGGCCCGAGGCGGCGGGGCGCAGGGTCAGCTCGGCCTCGGCCATCGCGGCGGCGCGGGCCGCGTCGGAATACATGTCGTAGCCCAGCGCCCGGCGGTTCAGGGCAGTCGCGGGCGCGAACATTTCCACCGGGGCGACCCGGCTGGTGGTGCTGGCGGGGGCGGGGAAGATGTCGGGATACGCCGGCTGGCTGGCACGGGTGCGGGCGAGGAAGGCGTCGAGATCACGCGCCTCGATCACCGGGATCCAGCCGATCCCTTCCGCGCCCGAATATTCGGTATTGAGCTTCAGCGCGCGCACGAAGCTGTCGAAGGTCGCCGGGCTCACTTCATCTACGCTGGCGAACAGCGCCGCCCCGGCGCGCAGGTAGGAGGTGAAGCCCGCCCCGCTGCGGTCTAGCGCGGCGGCGACCCCTTGCGCATATTCGCGCATCACGGCGCGTTCTCGGGCGCGGGCATTGCTCTCGATGGCGAAGACGCTGAGCGCGGTGATCGCCGCGAGCGCGAGGAAGATCACCAGCGGGACAGCGCGCGGATAGAGCACCAGCCAGCGCCGCGCCCGCCCGCTCGAGGCCGGCGGCGGCGGGGCGGCCGGATCGGTGTCGGGGCTGAGCGCGAGCGGTTCGATGACGGCCTGTCCTGAGCGAGCCTTGGCCCCGAACGGGACGTTCGGGCCGCTGGCGGAACCAAACAGGTAGCGCATCGTTCCCGAATCGTCCAAACTCGGCTTCGCGGGGGTTCGGGCGGCGCGCCACAGGCAGGCATGTCACGACCCCGCGGGAGCGGCATCGGCCTCGATGGGAGGCCGGGACACGGGATCAGGGACAAGACCGAGCAATGGCCTCGAATCACAGACAGGGCAGCGGCAGCAGCGGCGGCGATGACGCCGCCCGTCGCGCGCCCGAATGGGCCGACGGGTTGAAGCAGCTCTATGATTCTGTGGTCGAAGAGGCGCTCCCCGACAGCTTCAAGGACCTGCTCGACCGGCTCGACGCGATCCCTCCCGCCCGCGGCAAGACGGGCGGCCGAGGCGCCTCGCGCGATGACCGGGACACCGGCCAATGAGCGAAGGGGGGGAGCCCGGCGGAACGCTTTCGGCGAACGACAAGCGCGATTTCAAGCGCGAGCTGACCGAGGTCGTGCCCCACCTGCGCGCCTTTGCGCGGGGCCTGTGCGGCCGGCCCGACCTTGCAGACGATCTGGTGCAGGAAACGCTGCTCAAGGCCTGGGCGGCGCAGGACCGCTTCGAACCCGGCACCTCGATGCGCGCCTGGACCTTCGTGATCCTGCGCAACGCCTACCTCACCGACATGCGCCGCAACCGCTTCCGCGGCGAGTATGACGAGGGCGTGGCCGAACGCATCCTCACCGCGCCGGCCGGTCAGGAGGAGCCGATCCACCTCTCCGACCTCCACCGCGCGCTGCTGACCCTGCCGGCCGAACGGCGCGAGGCGCTGCTGCTGGTCGGCGCAGGGGGCTTTTCCTACGAGGAGGCGGCGGCGATCTGCGGCTGTGCGGTCGGCACGATCAAGAGCCGCGTCGGCCGCGCCCGCGCCGCGCTCACGGAAATGCTGGCCAACGGCAGCATCCCGCGCCGTTCGACCGACGACGATGTCGCCCATGCCGCGATCCTCGAGGAGCTCGACGAGGTCGCCGCGGGCAACGGGGTCAGCTCGCGGCCCTGAACCTCGCGGTCGGCACTCGGCAAAAGGAAAAGGCCCGGGAGCGTTTCCGCCCCTGGCCTTCCTTGTCAGGATTACGAAGAAATCAGGCGTAGGTCCACACCGTGCCGCGCGCGAGGTTCTCGCTGGCGAAGGCCCAGTTAAGCTTGTTCTCGACCACCGCGTCGAGATAGCTCGGGCGCTTGTTCTGGTGATCGAGGTAATAGGCGTGCTCCCACACGTCGAGCACCAGCAGCGGGTTGAAGCCGCTGTCTGCGAGCGTGTCGGCATCATGGGTTTCCTCGATGCTGAGCTTGCCGTCCTTCTCGGCCAGCCACACCCAGCCGGACGCGAAGTGGCCCACGCCGCGGTCCTTGAGCTGCTGCTTGAGGGCGTCGACCGAACCGAAAGCCTCATCGATCTTGGCGGCAAGCTCGGGCGATGCTTCCGTGGTCGAGGGCGCCATCGAATGCCAGTAGAAGGCGTGGTTCCAGGTCTGGGCCGAGTTGTTGAACAGGCCCTGGTTGGTGCCCCGCGAGGCGGCGACGATTTCCTCGAGCGACTTCGTCTCGTGCTCGGTGCCGGCAATCGCGGCGTTCATTTTGTCGACATAGGTCTGGTGGTGCTTGCCGTGGTGGAACGACAGCGTCTCGGCCGAGATGGCGGGCTCGAGCGCGGTGTCGGCATAGGGCAGCGGGGAAAGTGCGAAAGCCATGGTATCCTCCAGGGTCGTGTGGTGAATTTCGACGGTTACGATGTCCCAACGCAGATGAGCGTGAAGGGTTGCACCTTCAAGTCGCCGCGCTCTCTCCGGTTTGCGCGCTGCGGTCAACCGCGCTTGTGACAGCCACGTTCATGGTGACGTTGCCCAGAGTGCGCATCAGGTCCGGCAGCATCTCGACCGCGACCAGCAGCGCGAGCGGCTCGACCGGCACGCCCATGGCGAGGGCAATGGGCCCGATCGAGACGACGAAGCTGATCGAACCGGGCAGGCTGACGGCGGAAAGGCTGATGACGCTGGCGATCAGGATCCCGGCGACGGCGACCGTCGGCGACACCTCCACCCCGGCGAGCGCGGCGACGTAGTAGACCACCGCAAGGTTCATCGCCGCACTCGTGGCGCGGAACACCACCACCGCGAGCGGCAGGACGAATTCGGCGGTCGAGGCGCGCAGTCCCAGCCTGCCGGCGCTGTCGAGCATCGCCGGCAGGCTGGCGAGCGAGGACTGGGTCGAGAGCGCCACCGCCTGCGCGGGCAGCATTGCCTTGGCAAATCGCATCAGGCCGATCCCGCCGCCCAGCACGGCGACCGCATAGGCCAGCGCCAGCACGAAGGTGCCCATCAGCGTGACCGTGACGACATAGTGCCCCAGCGCGGCGAACACCCCGCTCCCGCTCTGGATGCCCACGCCATAGGCCAGCGCGAAGACCCCGACGGGGGCGGCCGAGAGCACCCAGCCGATGATCAGCAGCATCGCGTTGCCCAGCGCGTGGAAGAAGCCCGTCAGCCGCTCGCCCTGGTCCTGCGGCAGGCGGGTGATGGCGACCGCGAACATCACGAAGAACAGGGTCAGGGGCAGCATCGCCGTCTCGGCGGCGGCGGCGACGATGTTGGGTGAGACGAGCGACGCAAGGAAATCGAGCACCGCGGGCACCTCGCCCACGTCGGCGGGGGTCTGCGCGAGGAAGGCCTCGGCCCCGGCGGGCACAGGAAAGGCGCGCAGCAGCGCGGGCATGGCGACGGTGGCGAAGGCCGCGCCGGCGAGCTGTGCGGCAACGAGGATCGCCAGCATCCGCCGCGCCACTGTGCCGACCCGCGCGGCGAGGATCATCTGGACGAGGCCCAGCACGAGCAGCGCCGCGACCAGCGGGATGATCGTCATCTGCAGCGCGCGCAGCCACAATCCGCCGACGAGCGCGGCGATCTCGGCGACGGCGGCGGGTGCCCCCGCCATCGCGCCGAGGATCCCCGCCACAAGCCCGCCGACCAGCGCGGCGAAGGTCAGCGCCACTGGCAGGCGGATCGAAACCAGCGCGAACTTGCCCTGCCCCGATGTGTCGGGCTGCGTCCTGTCGTTTTCCAGCAATGAAGTGTCCTTAAGCGGGCGCCTCGCCCTTCCCTTGGCGCGATAACCGCGCCAGAAGCGCGAGACAATCTTTTGGGGCAAGGCCGCGATCATGGCACGCAAGCTGTTCGGTACCGACGGGATCAGGGGACGCACCAATTCGGGGGCGATGACCGCGCTGACCGCCATGAAGGTCGGGCAGGCAGCGGGCCGCCACTTCGTGCGCGGGGGGCACCGACACCGCGTCGTGATCGGCAAGGACACGCGCTTGTCGGGCTACATGATGGAAAGCGCACTGGTTGCGGGCTTCACCAGCGTCGGGATCGACGTGATCATGACTGGCCCCCTGCCCACCCCCGCCATCGCCCTGCTCACGCGCGAGATGCGCGCCGATCTCGGCGTGATGATCTCGGCCAGCCACAACCTCTTTGCCGACAACGGCATCAAGCTGTTCGGCCCCGACGGCTTCAAGCTCTCCGACGAGGCCGAGGCCGAGATCGAGCGGCTGATGGAGACCGAGATCCCGCTCGTTCCGCCCGAGATGATCGGCCGCGCGCGGCGGATCGAGGATGCGCGCGGGCGCTATATCCACGCCGTCAAGCAGTCCGTGGCGGCGGAGATCCGCTTCGACGGCCTCAAGGTGGTGGTCGATTGCGCCCACGGCGCAGCCTACCAGGTCGCCCCCTCCGCCATCTGGGAGCTCGGGGCCGAAGTGGTGACGCTCGGCGTGTCGCCCAACGGCACCAACATCAACGACGGCGTCGGCTCGACCGCGATCGCCGCGCTCCAGGCCAAGGTGGTCGAGGAGCGCGCCGACATCGGCATCGCGCTGGACGGCGATGCCGACCGGCTGATCGTGGTGGACGAAAAGGGCCGAGCGGTCGACGGCGACCAGATCATGGCGCTGATCGCCGGGCGGATGCAGGACCGCGGCTCGCTGAAGGGGGGCGGGATCGTGGCGACGGTGATGAGCAACCTCGGGCTCGAACGCCACCTCGCCGGGCGCGGGCTCGATCTCGTGCGCGCCAAGGTCGGCGACCGCTATGTACTCGAGGCCATGAAGGCGGGCGGCTACAATGTCGGAGGCGAGCAGTCGGGCCACATGATCCTGCTCGATTACGGCACCACGGGCGACGGCACGGTGGCGGCGCTGCGAGTACTGGCGAGCCTCGTGCGCTCGGGCAAGCCGGCAAGCGAGCTGCTCCACGTCTTCGACCCCGTCCCGCAGCTGCTCAAGAACGTGCGCTACGAGGGCGGCAAGCCGCTCGAGAACGCGCAGGTGCAGGCGGTGATCGCCGAGGCCGAGGCGAGCCTCGCCGGCAAGGGCCGCCTCGTCATCCGACCCTCGGGCACCGAACCGGTGATCCGGGTGATGGCCGAGGGCGATGATCAGAAGCAGGTCGAACAGGTGGTCGACACCATCTGCGAAGCCGTGCGCGCGGCCGTCTAGGAGGCAGCGCGATGCTCGAGATGCGCCCCGATTGCGAGATGTGCGGCGCGGGCCTTCCCGCGGAGGCGCCGGGGGCCTTCATCTGCTCGTTCGAATGCACCTTCTGCGCCGAATGCGCCGAGGACCTTGACGACCGCTGCCCCAATTGCGGCGGGGAACTGATGGACCGCCCGACCCGCGCCAAGGCGCTGCACGCGAAGTATCCGCCCTCCACGACGCGCAAATACAAGGGCTGACCGCTGCGGGCGTGCTATGCTGGTGGCTCCTTGAGGGGGAGAATCACCATGCGACTGTCTTTGCCGGGTCTGATGCTGCTGGGCGGATTGGGGAGCGCGGCGGCGCTGCTTTCGGCCACGGCGCTTTCGCAAACCGCCGCACCCGCGCCGGTGCGCTACGCGATGGATGCCGCCACGATGAGCGGCATGGGGGCGATGGCAGGCGGCGGCGGCGGTGGCGGTCTGGGCACGGTGATGGGGATGATGAGCGGCCGGCCGCCGCAGGCGGTGCGCACGCTCGAATTGCACCACGGCGCCTCGACCACCGCGCCCAAGCCGCAGGCCGATCACTTCATGCCCAAGCTCGCCGGGCTTGGCCCATCGGTTCGCCTGCTGCCGCTCACGCGGGAGCCGGGCGGAATGCAGGGCGAGATGCAAATGCCCAAGGGCCGCCTGCTGCTGTTCTGGGGCTGCGGCCAACACGCGCCCAAGGGCCAGCCGGTGGTGATCGACTTCGCGAAGATGGCCAAGGGCCAGATCCCGCCGGGCCTGTTCATGGCCGGGGTCGACCTGCCCGATGACTGGCAGGTCAGGGTCGCCAACAGCGCCACCTACACCCGCTGGCCGAACGATAGCGACGGCAAGACGGTGCCCGCCAATGCCTCGCTGCTCGGCGCGCACCGGATCACCGCGAACTACGCCAAGGAGATTTCCTTCAACCTCGCCGAGGACTTCATGCCCCCGCTCGAGGCGCGCACGGCGACGGCGCCGGGCGGCGGCAGCCGGCTGTCGTGGGGCGGGCTCGAGAAGGCGACGGGCTACTACGCCTGGGCGATTGGCGCGAAGGACGCGGGGAGAGGCGATGCCCCGACCGAGATGGTGTGGTGGGCCTCATCGAAGCAGCAGGCCTTCGGGGGGCCGCTGTGGGACTGGATCTCGCCGGCCGGGGTGCGAAAGCTGATCGCCGCGGGCACGGTGATGCCGCCCGAACAGCGCGACTGCACCGTTCCCGCCGAGGTCATCAAGGCGAGCGGCGAGGGGCTGATGATCTCGCTCCAGGCCTATGGCCCGCAGGCCGATTTCGCTTTTCCCCCGCGCCCCGCCGACACCCGCAAGCCCTGGAATCCGGAATGGATCGCGCGGGTGCGCTTCCGCTCCTCGACCATGCTGATCCCGGGCATGGAGGACATGATGGGCGGCATGGGCCAGAGCGCGGCAGGTAGCGAAGAGCCCGCCAAGCCGCGCAAGCCCAAGTGCAAGGGCCTCAAGGGCCTCGCCGAACGCGCGGCGGGGCTATGCGAATAGGCCTGAACGCGCGCGGGTGAGCGGCCGGGCGCGAAAGGGGTCCCCGCCCGTGCGCGGGCTTGCTATGGCCCGCGCATGACCAGCGCGCGCCCCGCCCGCATCCTCGCCATCGCCGGTTCCGATTCCTCGGGCGGGGCGGGGATTCAGGCCGACATCAAGACCATCACCATGCTCGGCGGCTATGCCATGACCGCCATCACCGCGATCACCGCGCAGAACACCGTGGGCGTGCAGGGTGTCGCGGCGATCGCACCGGAAATGGTGGCGCGCCAGATCGCCTCGTGCATCGAGGATATCGGGGTGGATGCGGTCAAGATCGGCATGCTCGCCTCGCCCGAGGTCATCGCCGCCGTCGCGGACGCGCTCGAGGGCCTTACCGCGCCGGTCGTGCTCGATCCAGTGATGATCGCGACCTCGGGCGCGGCGCTGGCGGGGCCGGATGCGGTCGCGGCCTTGCGCGAGACGCTCTTCCCGCGCGCAGCGCTCATTACCCCCAACCTCCCCGAACTGGCGCACCTCGCCGGCCATCCCCTGCCGACGCACCAGGCGATGGTCGAGGCCGCGGAGGGTCTGGCACGCCGGACCGGCGCAGCGGTGCTGGCCAAGGGGGGGCACGCCGAGGGCGCGACCATCACCGACGTTCTGATCGTGCCGGGCGAAGCGCCCCTCGCCTTCGATCACGCCCGGATCGACACGGTGCACACCCACGGCACCGGTTGCACCCTGTCGTCAGCCATAGCGACGCTGCTCGGTCAGGGCGAAAGCCTCGCCGATGCCGTGGAGCAGGCCCGCCGCTTCGTCTTCGCCGCCATCGAGGCCGCCCCCGGCTTCGGCGCGGGCAACGGGCCCCTGGGGCATCAGGCGGTGCGCCCTCAGGCCTCGGGCGAGGGATCCCTGATCTCGTAGAAATCGGCGATGCAGGCCCAGGCCTCCTCCGCCGTCTCGACCCAGGTGAACAGGTCGAGGTCGCTCTTCGAGATCGTGCCCTCCTCGGCCAGCGCCTCGAAATCGATCACCCGGCTCCAGAATTCCTTGCCGAACAGGATGATCGGCATTGGCTTCATCTTGCCAGTCTGGATCAGGGTGACGAGCTCGAAGAACTCGTCGAAGGTCCCGAAGCCGCCCGGGAACACCGCCACCGCGCGGGCGCGCAGCAGGAAGTGCATCTTCCTCAGCGCGAAGTAGTGGAATTGGAAGCTGAGATAGGGCGTCACATAGGGGTTGGGCGCCTGCTCGTGCGGCAGGACGATGTTGAGCCCGATCGATTCGCTGCCAGCGTCGGATGCGCCGCGGTTGCCCGCTTCCATGATCGAGGGCCCACCCCCGGTGGTGACGACGAACTGGCGAAGGCCGTTCTCGATGATGCCCTTCTCGCTCACGAGCCGGGCGAGGGCATAGGCCTCGTCGTAATACTTCGCCTTCGCGGCGAGCCGGGCGGCGACCTTCTGTTCGTATTCCGAGCCGTTCTTCGCGGCCTCCACCAGCGCCTCGGCCTGCGCCGGGCTGGGAATGCGGGCCGAGCCGTACATCACCAGCGTCGAGCCGACCCGCGCCTCGTCGAGCAACATCTCGGGCTTCAGCAGCTCGAGCTGGAAGCGCACCGGGCGCAGCTCGTCGCGCAGCAGGAAATCGGTGTCGCGGAAGGCGAGCTTGTAGGCCGGGTGTGCGGTCTGCGGCGTGCGCTCGGGCGCGCCCTCGGCAAAGCGGGTCTCTTCGCCCGCACGATAGAACTTGCGGTCGGTCAGGTCTTTTTCGGTCATGGCCTGACCCCTAGTAGCCCCCCCTCGGCCCCGCAATAGGCTTGAGATAAGGGGCGTTTCACGGGCAGGAGGGCAGGCGCCGATCGAATTCCTGAAACTGCTCTAGGAGACGAGAACCTCCGCGAGCGGGAGGCGCGCGCGCGGGAAGCGCTCGCCGTCGCGGCGGCCGATGCGCAGGGCGCTGACGAGCCTCCGGTCCGGCCCGATCCCGTGGGCCTCGCACAGGGTCGCCGCAGCAGCAGGATCGTCGGCCAGGGCGGCGAGGACATTGCCGCCAAGCTCGCCAGCGTCGACCGCGAGCCACAAGCGGTGAAAGCCGCGGCCGCTTTCGAACGGGTCTTCGCCGGCGGGGCGATGGAACAGCACCACGGCAGCGGCGTTGGCGAAGCCCTTCGCCTCGGCCAGCAGGGCAGGCGCGAGGCCGAGCGCGGCAAGCGGGCGGAACAGCGGCCCCAGCACCGCGCCCGCCCCGGCAGCCTCGATCCCCGAAAGCTGCATCGCCGCCGCATTGAGCCCGTCGCGCGCCCAACCGGGATGGCTGCGCCGCAGCCGCATCCAGTGCCGCAGCTCGGCGCGGAAGCCATCCCCGCGCATGATGCCGTAGCTGGCCCGGTCATAGAGCGCCGCCGCATCGGCGATGGCGGCGGGATCGGAGAGGATCGCGCGGTCCTCCCCCGCCAGCGCCTGCGTCGCGGCGCGGTCCTGCGGCGTCGGCGGCAGGAAAGGCCCGCGCCACGAAGCGCGCGTCTCCAGCACCGCGAGGAGCGGATCGGGGTCAGCGCCCGGAGCGAAGGTCAGCCGGGCGACAGGCCGCAGGCCGCCTTGATCGCCGCCCGCGAGACGCTCGATCCGCGTCACCAGCCCCGCGCCCGAGGCCGCGATCGCCGCGCCCTCCGCCGCCGCGCCGAGACTGATCGCGGCGTCGTTCCCGCGCGGATCCCCCACTGCGAGGCGCCGCGAGAGGTCCTCCAGCAGAACCAGCGACTCGCCGTCGATGCGCCAGCGCGCGGGCTGGACGTTGTGGACACTGGGGGAGGCGATCGCCGCCGCGACGAACGAGCGGAGCAGATCGGGAGTCATGCGATGGCCTTGCGGAACAGGTGCAGCTTGTGGAGCGCTCGCCCGTTCATCTTCTCGACCTGCCGCAGGCTCGCCGGATTCTCGTCGGCGATCCACGTGCCCCCGACCGTCTCGTAGCCCGCCGCGCGCACCCGTCGGAGCGTCTCGATCAGCATTGCGCTCATGATCCCCTGTCCGTGCGCCGCGCGGGCGACCGAATAGAAGATTAGCACCGCGCGCTTGCGGTTCATGCGGTAACGCAGGAAGTGCCACGGCGTCGTCAACCCGATCCGCGAGCGGGTGGCCTTGAGGAAGCCGTTGAGATCGGGGATCGCGATGATCACTCCCACCGGAACCCCGTCCTGTTTCACGACCGATGACAGGCGCGGGTCGAGGATCGTGCTGAGCTCGCCGGCCTGGAAGCGAAACTCCTCCGCCGTCAGGGGCACGAACATGGGGTTGTCGTGAAAGCCGTCGTTGAGCAGCAGGCGGGCCTCCTCCATCCGCTCGGGGAAAGTCGATTTGCGGATCGGGGCGAAGGTGAAATGCGCAGGGTCGAGCCCGGCCGGGGGCGGAGCGGCGCGGGAGAGGTCGATCTCGAAAGTGGTCATCGGGAAGAACGGCGCAAAGCCGTTCGCCTGCAGCATCCCCGGCAGCCACGGCGCGCCGACGATCATGTCGGTATAGGCGGTGTTCTCGAACCCCCCGGTCATCACGCCGCATTGCTGCATCGCGGTGAGGTTGAAGTTGCCGACAAGCTCGGACATCCCCTGATCGCGGGCGAAGCCCTCGGCGGCATCGAGCAGCAGGCGCGCGGCCTCGGGATCGTCGGCGCAATCGAAGAAACCGAACTGCGCGCGATTCCAGCCCCAGCGTTCATTCGACTGGCGGTGAAGGTGGGCAATGATCCGCCCCACCGGCGCGCCGCCGGCGCGATGCACCGTCCAGAAGCGATAGGGATTGCCCGAGGTCCAGAGCGGGTTCTTGCCCGGATCGAGCATGCGCAGGATGTCTCCTCGCATCGGCGAGACATAGCCGATGACCGGCGGATAGGCGTGGAAAGGGGCTTCGAAGAAGGCCTCGGAATCGCCTTCGCGCAGGATCAGGGTCATGGGGCACGCTCCAGCAGACGGGCGACAATGGTGAGCTCCTGCGTCAGCCGCTCCTCCTCGAGCGCGCCTCCCGAGATCGCGAGGAAGCGCGGCGCGGGCGCGGGCGACAGGCGCAGCAGGTGACTGGCGCCGTAGCGGGCGAGGAGCTCGCGCGCGGCGCCGGTCAGGGTCTCGCTTGCAGGATCGCGCGCGGAGGTGACCACGGGCTTGGCAGCGAGCGCCGACAGCAGATCGGCGGGAAGGTCGGTGAGCGCATCGGCGGTCACTGGCACGGCGTTGGCGAGCAGCGGATGGGCAGCGAGGATCGCGGCCTCGTCCGGCGCGGCGCGGGCGACGGGGATGAGCAGGCTCTCCCCGCGCGCGGCCGTGTCGGCGAAGCGTTCGACCAGCAGCACCAGCGCCGCCGCCGCGCTGGCCGTGGCGGCGAGCGCAATGGCGAGCGCAGCGGACACGGCAGCGATCTGGGCCGCAAGCGCGACGAGTCCGCCAGCTCCGGCCGCCACCAGAACATCGCCCAGCAGCCGCAGCGGACGGCTCGCCGTGCCGGCAAGGCGCGAGCAGGCGAGCACGAAGACCAGCGCCGCGAAAGGCCCGCCGCGGAACGGCAGGTCCGGGAAGGCCCAGGCGAAATCCGTCGCCAGCAGCGGCAGCGCCAGCGCGAAGGCCAGCGCCAGCATGTCGGCCGCGCGCCGCTCGGCCAGCGAGACGGTGCCGCGCTGCGTGAGCAGGTGGACGAGGATCGCGATCACCACCGCCGCCTGGAACAGCGCGAGCGCGACCAGCGCGGGCCCCGTCCAGACCAGCCCGAATGTGACCGCCAGCAGCGAGAATGCCCCCGCGCCCGCCAGCGCCAGCAGCTTGACCACGCGCGGCGCATGGCGGCGCACCAGTTCCTCGGCAAGGCGCAGCGTCACCAGCGGCAGCCATGCTGCAACCGCCATCGTGGCCGCCACCACCACCGGCGAGGGCAGCGCCGCGCCGGCCAGCCGCAGGGCGAGCAGCAGCGCGACGAGCGTCAGCAGCCGCGCCAGATACCCCGCAACCCCACCCCCGCGCGCAGCCGTGGCGACGCCCATGCGCGCCACGAGAGCGGCAAGCAGGCCGATGGCCGTCAGCAGGGCGCCGGTCGCGGTCATGCGAGGAGCTTCGCCATGAAGCGCCGCACCAACGCCCGCTTGGCAAAGGCGAGGGGCGCGGCCAGCGGGCGCTCGACCCGCTGGGCATGGGCGTTGAAGAAATAGCCGCGATAATCGGTGCCGCCGGCCCGACCGAGGATCACCCGGATCGCCTCCTCCGCCATCATCGTGCCGGCCATGGTCACCATCGTCGAGAAACTGAAGCGCGAACGCTTGCCCGAAGCGACTTCGCCCGCGACTTCGAGATCGACATATTTGTGGCTGGAGGAGTGGACGAGCACATACTCGATCTCCTTCATCAGGCATTCCACGCCCATGTCCTTGGTGATGGACTGCCAAGGCACGCCCACCGTGGGATAGCCGAGCCGCTCTTCAAGCCGCGGGTCGCCCGGGCGCACCACCGTCACCGAGGGCAGCGGCGAGGCATAGGCATCGATCAGCGTGCGCCCGTGGGCGCGGCACTGGCGGTAATACTCCGCCCCTGCCGCCGCATCGTCGGTGCCGTTGATCGCCACATCGACGCGCGGGAGGATCTCCGGGAGCCGCTCGGTCCATTCGCGCCCCAGCACCTCGATCCGGACTTCGGGATTGATCTCGCGCGCCAGCCGCGCCGCCGCCTCGGCCTTGTGCTGACCAATTGTGTCGGCGCGGGCAAACAGCTGGCGGTTGAGGTTCGAGACCTCGAAACCGTCAAGATCGGCGATGATGAAGTTGCCCACGCCTGCGCGCAGCAATGCCATGAAGGCCGCGCCGCCCATGCCGCCGACACCCGGAATGAAAACACAAGCCTCGCGCAAGCGCGCCTGCTCGGCCTCGGTCACGAAGCCGCGATTGCGGGTGGTCATCTCGGCATAGTCGAAGGCGGTCATGGCGAGGGCCTCAGGCGCTTGTAGGGACGGGACGGGTCGAGCCACTGGATCAGCGGGGCGAGCACCGCCCCCGCCAGCACCATCACCGCTTGCACAGCCAGTTGCGGCAAGGCGCTGCGCGGCACGCTGCGCGACAGGAAACGCTGGCCCGCGGCCAGATCGATCTTGCCGATCTGGAGCACGTCGTCGCCGCGCGCATAATCCAGTTCGCGCTCGCAGAAGGCGTTGTATGCCTCGTGCCGGTGCTTGGCGGCGACGGCGAAGGTCTTCTTCAGGTTGTCCGAACCGCCGGTGTAGGCGTCGGTGATGATCTGCCGGTCGGCATCGTAGCCGGCATCCTCCCCGACCCCGAAGGCATGGCGGTGACGGCGCATGATCTGGTGGGCGAGGTGGCGGTGGGTGAAGCTCTGCGGCGTCGTGCCCTGGCCCGGGAAGACATCGCTGAAGGTTTCGGCCACCATGCCGACCACGGCGGGCACCTGCGTGACGCTGCTCACCCAGAGCGGACGCAGGCCCTGCCGCAGGAACAGCGCAAAGCAGGTGAGCCCATAGAGGATCCACGACAGCCCGCCGCTGCGTTCCTCGGGGTCGACCATCACCAGCCCCAGATGGAGCACGGATTCGCTCGCCCCGCCGCGCACCACATCGAGCTGCGGCATGGCGTTGAAGGCGACCGGGCGATCATCGGCGATGCGCGTGATCAGCGTGATGACGCTGCGATCCCATGCCGCGCCGTCCTCGGCGAACAGTCCGTAGTCGAGGCTTTCCCCGCCGAGGCAGGCGCGCACCACAGTATCGCAATCCTGCCGGAGCCGGGCGAGCGCGGGCGGGGCGAGGCTCGTGCCGGGACGCTCGACGATCCACACGCGGAATTCGCGCGAGGGACGGAACGAAAGCGACAGGGTTTCTCCGGCAAGGGCCCCGAAAAACTGAAGCAATGGTCCGCTCCGCTGATGGATCGACGCCGCGATGATGCACGATCAGGACGCCCAAGGCTGCAAGCCCGGGGGCGGCAACTCACATATTCCTGCAAGAGATGGAGAAAGATATGGTTAAGGACGGAAACGGCCGTTCGCTTCCCTGCCGGCTGCGACCGCCGCGGGAGAGAACCGGCGCCGCCCGGAGGCGAACTAGAGCCACCCCGCGAAGAAGGCGATCGCCACGGCTCCCGGCACCAGCAGGGCCTGCGCGAGCAGCGTGCCGGCGAGGCGGCTGATCGAGACCCAGATCATCGCCCTGCGAAAGGTCGCCTCGCTGACGCTGCCATCGACCACGTCGTCGGTCAGCGCCGAAATCTGCGGGTCGATCAGCGCGAACAGCAGGATCGTCGCGAAGCCGTTGACGATCGCGGTCATCTGCGAGGCGGTGACGCGGAACTCCGGTACGAGGTAGCCGGCATAGAGCGAGGCGAGCACGCCCACCGCGAGCAACCCTTGCGCTGCGGCATTGGCGGCGAGCACCGTCCAGCTGACGCCGCGCGGGCCCTTCAGCGCCTTCAGCGTGTCGCCCGAAGGCAGCGCGATCGAATCCCGCAGGGTGGCGAGACCCGCAGGCGTCATGCTGGCGAGTATCAGCCGGGTGGTCGAGCGCCGCGCCTGGAAGAAGGAGATCGCCGCAGCGAACAGCCGCTGTCCGGTCGGCACCAGCACGATGCCGAGCGCGACCGCGGCGGCGGCGGAGAACAGCACCAGCCTGAGGTCCCAGATCAGCATTTCGCCGGTGCCCGCCGCGAGAGCGGTCTCGATCCGCTTGGCAAGGAAGGGGCCGAGGAAGCCGTTCGAGGTGCGGCTGACCAGCAGCAGGATGTTGAAGAGCGCAAAGGACAGCGCGATCCGTCCGGTCCGCACGCCTGCGATCCGCGCCGCATAGGCAAGCGCGCCGATGAGATTGATCACGGCCGTCAGCGCGCAGATGACGATCAGTTCGGTGTCCATGCCGGCTGTCCCTTTCAGGCGATGCCCCTAGATGATCGGCCATGCCTTGTAGATGCTGTAGCTGCTGGTCGCGATCAGCACCACGGCCACGGCCAGCAGCAGCAGCCGCGGGCGCACCCGGCTCGCCAGCAACGCGCCGAAGGGCGCCGCGGCCACCCCTCCGATGATCAGCCCCACGGTGACCATCGTGAAGGCGGCGAGGCCCAGCGTGGCGATGAAGGCGATCGAGATCGACAGGGTCAGCAGGAACTCGGCGGAGTTGACCGTGCCGATCACCTTTCGCGGATCACCCCCCTGGATCAGCAGGTTGGACGTGACCACCGGTCCCCAGCCCCCGCCGCCCGCCGCGTCGAGGAACCCGCCGACCGTCGCCAGCGGACGCGTGTAGCGCGGGTCCTCGAAGCGCGGGCGTGTCATCCGGATCGCCCGCCACAGCAGGTAGACGCCGATGGCGGCAAGGTAGAGCATCACGAAAGGCCTCGCCGCCGAGGCGTCGATGCTCGACAGGAGATAGGCCCCCGTCACGCCGCCCAGCACGCCGAAGGGGACCAGCCGCCGGAACAGGCCCCAGTCGACATTGCGGTGCCAGATGTGGCTGGCCCCCGATGCGCCGGTCGTGAACAGCTCGACCAGGTGCACACTCGCCGAGGCGACCGCGGGCGGCACCCCCATCGCGCTCACCAGCAGGGTCTGGGTGATGACCCCGAAGGCCATGCCCAGCGCCCCGTCGATCATCTGCGCGGCCAAGCCGATCAGGATGAAGGGGAGCAGGTCGGCAAGGAGCGCAGGCAGGTCCGGCATGAGGCATGTCCTCTCTGGCAGGAGTGAGAAGGGTCAGAAGGCGATGCTGGCGGTCGCACCCCAGGTGCGCGGGTCTCCGGGCAGGCCCGCGATCAGCCCGGTGTTGCCCGGCCCGACGAAGAGTTGCTCGAAATAGTCCTCGTCGAAGGCATTGCGCACCCAGGCGAAGAGGTTGAGCCCGTCCTCGGTGCGGAAGCCCAACCGGAAGTTGGAGAGGTGGTAGCCTTCGACGTGGGTATAGGCGGACGGCGAGGGGTTGGAGGAGAAATCCGAGCGGTAGGACCCGTCATAGCCGAGATAGACCTCGCCGGTCTTGCCGAGAAATTCCGCGGGAATGTTGCCTTCCGCCCCGAAGGCAAAGGCCCACTTCGACACGCCCGGCAGGCGCTGGCCGGAGATGTCGCAATTGGCCGGGCTGAGACCGCCGGGCGTGCCGGGGGCGGACGGTGTCTGGCCAGCGCCCACCGTGGTCCCGCCCGCCAACTCGGGCGGGCAGGGCGCATCGACGAAGCGCACGTATTTCGCGTCAGTCCAGGCCCCACTCGTATAGGCCGTGAAGCGCTGGCTCGGACGGATGGAGAAATCCGCCTCGATCCCCTGCGAGCGCACCTTGCCGGCATTGGCCAGGAATCCGCGCAGCACCCCGAACTCGCCGTTGATGACGGTCGCCTGATAGTCGCGGATATCGGTGCGGAAGGCGGCAAGGTTCAGGGTCGCATTGCGATCCCAGAACTGTGTCTTGAGACCCAGCTCGAAGTGGTCGACCTTCTCTGGCCGGATTGTTCCCGCCGCCGCGATCGGCTGGCCGGCGGCATCGGTCGGCAGTCCGTTCTGGTTGATCCCGATGGTCTTGAAGCTCCTCGCATAAGTACCGTAGGCGAGCACGTCAGGGGCAAGCTCGTAGCTGGCCGTCAGGTCGTAGGTGAGGTTCCGGTCGGTGTCCTCGGGCGCGCTGACCTGCGGGGTAAAGATCGCCAGCTGCGCGCGCGAACGCGCGTCGGTCTCGCGGCCGGTCAGCTCCGCACCGGTCCCGGTGAAGACGCGGCGCTGGTAGAAGCCCGACTTCTTGTCGTAGTTGAGCCGCAGCCCCGGCTGGATGGTGAAGGCATCGGTCACCTTCCAGCTCAATTGCCCGAACAGCGCGACGCTGGTGCTCTCGAGGCTCTGCGTGTTGCGCGCGGTCAGCCCGTCGAGCACCGTCTGGTCGAGCGAGAGCGCATTGCCCGGCGCGATATTCCAGCCGCTTGCCGCGCGGCCCTGCGCCTCGGTCCCCTGAGTGTCGATCCGCTGATCGAAGGCGAAGGCGCCGATCACGAAGTCGAACCGCTCGCCAGAATAGGCATAGCGGAATTCCTGCGTGTACTGGTCCTGTTGCGAGGGGTTCTGCGACAGGGCGACGATCGAGAGACCGGTGAAGTCGCGGTCGTTCTCGGGCTTCCAGTCCCAAGTGCGCCAGGCGCTCACCGATGTGAAGGTGCCCGGCCCCACGTCCCACACAAGCTTGATCGATGCGCCCGCGATGACGTTGCCCGCGTTCAGCCGCGAATCGAGATCGGACAGTCGGTCGAAGGGATTGGTCGAGGGCGGCGCGTAGTTCTGCGCGGCGGCCAGCGCGGCAAACTGGCGGTTCAGCGGGCGCTGGGTCGCGCCGGTGCGCACGAACACCGATCCGCAGCACAGGGCGTCCTGCTTGTTGTAGTCGCCCACCAACGTCACCCTGAGGCTGTCGGTCGGCTCCCACAGCAGCTGCGCGCGCACGCCGAGGTTGTCGAGGCTCTGGATGTCCTCGCCGGAGGTCACGTTGCGGATCGTGCCCCGCCGGCTGGTCCCCGAGAAGGCGACCCGTGCGGCGACAGTCTCGGACAGCGGCCCGGACACCGCGAGCCGCGCCTGCCGGAATTCGAAATTGCCGAGGGACAGCTCGGCACGCCCCTCGAAATCGAAGCTCGGCTGGTTGGTCTGGATATTGATCGCGCCGGCCGTGGTGTTCTTGCCGTAGAGCGTGCCCTGCGGCCCGCGCAGCACCTCGATCTGGGCGACATCGAGGAAGTCGAAGGTCGCCGAGGCGACGCGCGAGTAGTAGACGTCGTCGACATAGATGCCCACGCCCTGCTCGAACCCGTCACTGGTTAGGCCGAAGGGCACGCCGAGGCCGCGGATGTTGACCGCGGTGTTGCGGGGATTGGACGAATAGAACTGCAATGTCGGGGCGAGCTGCTGGAGACGGTTGACGTTGAACGCCCCGGTCTCGTCGAGCTGCCTCGCATCGATCACCGACACGGCGAGGGGGATATCCTGCGCGCTCTCGGAGCGGCGGCGGGCGGTGACGATGATGTCATTGTTGTCCTGCTCCTCTTGTGCGGCGGTCGGGGGAGGCGCGGCAGGGGTCTCGTCCTGCGCCTTGGCCGGGGCGGAAAGCAGCGCAGTCAGGCCTGCGCCGAGCAGGAGGAAGGGGCGGAGGGTTGTCGGATACATGGTCTCGCCTTTGCAAGCGGGCATGCATCCGGCGGTCCGGTCTGCCAGTCCCTGATGGGGTGGTGGGTTTGGTCACGTTCAGCCTTCAATCGGCCAGCCGCGTCCTCTCGGTCACGTCGACCTGCATGACCTTGCCGTCGTGCACGATCAGCTGGATCGCGCCGTAGCGCATGCGGGACAGCGCTTCGCTGACCACGCCGAGGGCGTCGGCCCGCCGTCCGGGCTCGACATAAGGTTTCGCATCACGGTCCATGATCGGGCCTTTCGTTGCGCGGAAGCGGGTCCGCAGCGACGGACTTAAACTCAAGTGAATTGGTTGACAATACGCTGCGCCACGCAGATTTTCTGTAGGGGCATGAAAGGTGGGATTGTCGCGACGGGCCGCGTCAGCCGGTCGCCGCGTCCGCGTCGAAGGGGGGCACGGGTGCGATCGGGTCTGACAGTCGCACCTGATCGAGGATCTGCGCTGTCCGGTCGCGCACGTCGAGCATAAGCGCCCGCGTGCGGCACTCGCCTTCCTCGACGCAATTCTTGCACTTCTCGTGCGCGTAGCGGCTCGCGCACGGAACCAGCGCAAGGCTGCCCCGCATGTGGCGGATGAGGTCCCCATAGGTGATGTCGACGGGCGCAATCGCGAGCCAGTAGCCACCCTCGCGCCCGCGCTGCGAGGCGACGAGACCGAAGCGGGTGAGCTCGGAAAGGATCACGGTCAGGAACTTCGCCGGGATGTTCTGCCGCTCTGCGATCTCGGCCAGTTGCACCGGGCCCTTGCCATAGTGGTCGGCAAGGTGCTGCATGGCGCGGATCGCGTAACGGGTCTTCTGCGAGAGCATCGCCGACCGTCTATCGGCGCGGGGGACAGGCGGGTCAAGCCGCGCCGCCACCGGCAGAGGCGCCTATCCAACGCAGCCGCCGGGCAGAGCGTGGCGCGCAGGGTTGGTCGCTCATGGCTGGATGCCCCGCAAGGATTCGAACCTTGATTGACGGAGTCAGAGAACGTTCCTGCCGCTACGGAAAGCAGGCCTCTCCGACCTCATGTTGCACTCATGTTGCATCGCCAAAAAGCGCCCGCTCGATCGCTGCAGCATCGCTTGCGTCACGGTCGCGCTGTTCGAACAGGTGCCCGTAGGTGTCGAAGGTCACCTGGATCGACTTGTGCCCCATGAGCGTCTGCACCCGCTTGGGGTTTAGCCCTTGTTCGATCCATAGCGAGGCCGCCGCGTGCCTGAAGGCGTGCATCCCTTGGTGCGGCGTGCCAGCCGCGGTGAGCAGCGGGGAGACGTGAAACTTCATCAGGACGTGGTGCGAGAGCGGCTTGCCCTTGGCGCTGGGAAACACGAGGTCGGCTTCGTGCGCCGGGCAGGCAAGTTTCCATTCCTTCAACACCTTCACCACCCGGGGCGGCAGAGCGATAATCCTGTTGCCGGCGCCCGACTTCGGCGGGCCGATGATGCCCTTAGCGTCGGCGCGCCGATCAACGCGCACCGTGCCCTCGCGAAGCTCGAGATTAGACCAGGGCAAACCGCGGAGCTCGCTCGCCCTCATGCCGGTGAAGATCGCCAGTTCGACGATGGCGCGGGCCTTTGCGTCCTTACTCTTCTCGGCGGCGGCCAAGATTGCCTTCAGGTCGGCTTTCGGCGGCGGGGTGGCCTTTGAACGCTCGCGCGGTGCCTTCCGGATCTTGACCGCGAGGGCGACATTCTGCGCCACCTGTCCCCGTTCCTGCGCATCCGTGATCAGGGCCTTGAACGTGCGGAAGACGCGCACCGCCATAGGCCGGGAGAGGTCTTTCATCAGCGCATCGAGGAAGCGGCGCACGGCTGGCGCGGTCAGCTGCGAAAGGCGCTGCGCCCCCAGCCGCGGGTTGATGTGCAATCGCACGTGCTGGTCATAGGCCGCGATCGTAGTCGGCTCGAGCGGGTCATCCTTCATGGCCTTGAGCCCCTTTAGCCACTGCTCGCCGGCCTTCTCGACCGTAATGGATTCGCTGTCTGGGGTATGCGTGCCGGTCACCACCTGATGCTCGGCAGTGACCCGCCATGCATCCGCATCCTTCTTCCGAGCGAACTGTTTCGACCGGCGCTTTCCAGCCGCGTCCCGATAGTCGACCAACCACGCCGTGCGCTCTTCGCCATCCGGTGCGGTCCAGGTGCGGCGCCGAACGCTAGTCATCGCGTTCTACCGCATCTGTTACGATGGCCCAATCACGCAACGCCTTGCCAAATGACTGCAGGTCTAAACCCTCATTGTCCGAAAGGTAGAGCGCCGCCTCAATCAGAAGGTGCGTCGCGTTGAAGACAGCATGTCGCCGGTCCAACCCGATCGCATCGACCGCGTGCGCTAACTCTGACCGTGGGGTCACAAGAAGCGTTTGGGCGGTGGCCCATCCTTCGTCTTTCGGATCAGCAAGCCCGATCAGCCCCAGCGGATCAAAGAGAACGAGATCCGCCGCTTCATAGGTTTCGCCCACCCCTTCTTCGTATTCTCGTGGATCGAGGCCAGAGCACAATTGTTCGCCAGCCCGACCAGCTATGCGAGCGGCGAGCTCCCATCCCATCGCCCGAACAATCATCACCGCACGTTCTGGCCTGAGCCCAAATTGCATGAGCTCAAAGGCGAAAAGTATTCGGACAATCGCGGGAGCGTCGTATTCCGCTCGCTGCCCCGATCCCACGTTGACCCCAGCCGGGAAACCCATGCGCTGAAGGTGCTGCACCCGGCCGATAAGCGCAGTTTCCCGAGCAGGCGGAACGCCATGAAGCGCTGACAGCAAGCGCAATAGGGTAGCTCGGCTAAGGGGCGTCATCGGGCCTTCACAACAGCGATATTGTTTTTCCGCTTGCACAAAGTCCCGCCAAATGCAACTAAGCGAAGCGCAATAGCAATATTGTTCATCAATGGAGACAAACGTGGCAGACATTGATCTTCTCAAGGGCGCGAAGGGCGTCGAGGCCGCTTATCCGGGCGTGCTTACCCAGTGGCAGGTCTACAAAATGGTCGAGACCGGACAGCTTCCGGTCATCCGCAAGGGCCGCAGGCTCTACTTCCGGCGCAGCGACATCGAAGCGTCGTTTCAGTCGGAGATCGCGGCATGATTGCCCCTCGCCCGCATGGGGACGTGATCCCCTTCACCCCTCGCCCGCGCCCACTGCGCGCTGATGTCCCGCCCTTCGATCCCAGCAACCCGGCGCATCTGCGCGCTTGGGAAAGCCTCGGGGACCTTGGCCAATTGGAGGCCCGTCGCGATGTCCGCTGAGCCCCTCACTCTGATCGCCGGACTCGCCCCGGCCGCACCCGTCATGCGGATCCTGTCGCGCTTCGATCGCAGCAAGATCGAGGCCTTCGCAGAGATCAGCGTCGCGTTGCTCGACCTGCTCGACGGCGATGCCGATGAGGAAACCTGCGCGACGGAAGACGACTTCACGCCGATGCCCGCCGAGATCGACTTCGGCCCCGGTTGCAGCATCAGCGACCCGGGCGAGGTGGATGACGAGCCGGAAGAGGATGACCCGCAGGGCGAGTGCAGCGAAGACGAGATCTCCACCTCGCTCGAGAACCGCGCATGGTGCGAAGGCCCGGGCTGCCCGATCGCTGACCCGGCCGAAGGTCTGGGGCAGGAGTGGCTGCCGTGAGCGCCCCCGCCCGCATCGCAGGCATGGTGCTCGCCGAGCGCGCCCTGCCCGACCCGTTTTGCTTGGTCAGTGTTCGCACCGCTGGCCCGCATCGGGAGCGGGGCCACTTCCTGCCGAACGCCGAGGAGGCCCGCACGTTCGCACGTGAGCTTGCTGAGCAGCGCGGCCTGCTCTTCGTCGACCTTACCGGCGCCGGCGAAGGCGAGGCGGCATGACATGGCCGATAAGCGCCCGTCTTACGTCTCCATGCTGCCGATGCGTGCCGCGGTCGACACCCGCCAGAGTGCGACGGATCTTCGCCTCATGATGGTCGTGGGGTGGCATGATCGCGGTTCGCTGACGACTGGTGTCGGGGCTGGCTGCACCGCATCGACCAAGACGCTCGCGGCCGAAGTCGGATGCGACTACTACACGCTCATCAAGCGCCGGAAGCACCTCGAAGAGACTGGCTACTTCCAACTTGAGCCTCGGCAGGGCGGCAAGCGCCTTGAGGTCATCCGGGTTATTCCCGATCATCTCGCCGACCCAAAACTTTGGCCGTTTGACCAATCTTTCATCGGCGAAGGATGCAAGAAAGCATGGCACGCTCGCGAGCGGAAAGTTGGCGAGTTGGCCAACAATTCTGCCGAGGAAGTTGGCGAACTCGCCAATTACGATGCCGAGAAAGTTGGCGAGCCGAATTCTGAAACCCGCGGAATTCTGCCGAAAACCGCTCCCCAAGATACTTCTCTAAGAGAGGTAAGATATTCCTCTAAAGAGGGTGGAAGAGATTCCACTGAAGTGGCGCACTTTTCGCAAAGTGCGTGCGATGACGTTCCTGCCAGTGACATGGTGGACTCATCGGTTGCCGGAAATAGCCGAGGCGAGCTGCCTTACCTCGTCACGATCGCAGCCAACATCCTCGGCAGTCAGAGAGCCCTGCACCAACGTTCAGGTGTGCCCACGAATTACATCGGTCGCGCCAAAAAGGGCGAATCGATCCCGCAGGCACATGAAGCCGCACTCTTCTCCACCTGCGACGAAATCGTGAGGAGCGGTATTCACCGCCACCCCCCGTTTCTCCGGTTCGGCAACTTCGGAAGCCTTTTGCCGGCTGAGTTCGATGCCAAGCCTTATGCGGTGCAGCTGGCCTACCTGCAGAAGGCTCTGGATCAAGTGTCAGGCCACCAGGTCGTTGCCGACGCCGAACAGGCGATCGACGAACATCTTGAAGAGATCAGCGAGCAAGAGTGCGGCACTGACGCTGGGCACCGCGCGCAGCGAATGCGCGAAGAGCTCGACCGTTGGTTGCCAGCATGATCGCCCCCGCCCCAAATTCGGCGCCCACACCGAGCACCATCCCCACCCCCTCACCACGTGACGAAAGGATTAGAAGATGAGTTCCCATTCCTACACCGGCATTATGGCCATCATGACCTCAGGCATGAAGGTCAGCGGCGGCAAGCTCGAGAGCGCCGAAACTGGCCGCGAAACCCGTAAGCGCGCCAGCCTGCTCGTAAAGAACGCAAGCGGCGGCATGATCCGCTTCGACGCCCTCTCGGCCGCCGACATGCTCGCCGAGCTATCCGACTGGCAGAAAGCCGACCTTGCCCGCGAACTCAAAGTCTCAATGCCGGTCGCCAAAGCGGCTGCCGCGCCGAAGCTGAAGGCGTCGATCGATAAGGCCGAGATCGAAAGGGAGCGAGTAACCGCTTACGCTCAAGGCGCCGCCGCCACGCGCGCCTCGATCAGCAAAGTGCTTGCATCGCCTGACAGTCGCGGGGTGGAACGAGAGGCGATGACCGCTCTCGCGGCTGGGGCCAACCCCGACAAGCTGCTCGCCGGCCTCGGGGACCGCAACACTCTGGTCGCGAACATGCGCGCCCGGTTCGGCATCGGCGGTAACGCATGTCCGTTGTGTTGAAGCGCGGGCGTGTGCGTGCCGGCGATTGCATCGCTATCGAGCTGGCGGAGCCACTTTCTTGTCGCTGGAGCGCATCTGATCCGACACGTGCTGCTGACGGCTACGGGGTCGATTGCCGCTTGCCGGGTTTCGAAAACTGAACTCTGCAGAGCCTCCATTTGCGGCATAATCACCGCAGGGGCAGGTACCGACCCAGACCCGGTCTTTCCTCAATTTACGCCAGACCGACCGCTTTTGCCGGAACGGGCCATCGCTGAGACATTGCGCGGGATAGGTGCAGGGCCCCGTAGCTGCAGTTAGATGACGGTGCCTAAGTGTGTTGAGACACAGGGTCCGACTTCCGTCTGCTAAGCGGAACCGCTCGCGCCAGTCTTCGCACGGCCTGGTCAGCGCACGATTGCCCGACGGTAGCCGGCGGCCTGTGCTTGTGCCTCGGTGCAGAAGAAGGCTTCCGCCCTGGTCGCATCGTAATAGGGCATGCCCGGCAAGTGATAGATCCAATCACCTCGGCGCGAGTGATTGCCTTTGATCAGGCACTGACCGTCACGCTCGTATCGGCGGGGCAGCGCTACGGTCTGCGGACCCGTTCGAGCGAGGCGCGCGGGCTCACGCTCAGCCCGTTGGCTATTGCGAAAATCCTCTGGCATCAGGAAATCCCATTGCCAGATGCCGGTTCGATTGGCCCGCGCGCGCATCTCGACGGCGACGTAATCATTCGAATAGCGGCGGAACGCGGTCGCCCAACCGGCCTCCACAAGAGCGCCTGCAATATCGACGCCCGACGTGTGGCATCGGGCCACTGTGCGGCCGTAGGCGTCGGTGCCCACAGGCGAACAGCTGACGGTGCTACCCGCGATCATGCCTTCCAGCACCTCTTTCGCCATCGTTCCGCAAGTCACCTGAACCCCATTGGCATAGCATGACTGAGTGTATTCAGGGGCGTCGATCCCGAACAAGCGCAGTTCTGTTCCGGCAACGGCGAGCGAGTCGCCATCTATCACCTCGGCCTGTCCCTCGATCACCTGAGCGTGCGTTGCGTCGGACATCGTCCATGAAAGGGCGGTGCACGCGAGAGCATAGAAGCTTTGGCGGATCATCAGTTTGCTTCCCTGTGGCCGAAACGCGGAAGGGTCGCAGATTCGCGTTAATGTCGCCTTTCGGCGGCTGAAGCTGCCATGCTGCTTTCGGGATGGCGCTGGGGGGCGGCTTATGACCAGTGCTGGGTGGTTAGCTGAATGGCGGCTATCGGTAAGAGACATCGACGCAACGCTCTAAGGTCAGGTGAAGTCCTCGGAGCAGTGCCAAACTGCGGTGACGCAACAAATTGAAACGCCACCAGCCTAAGGCTGATGGCGCTCCGCTAAATCATGGGGTTGGAAGCGTCAGGCGTAACTTACGGTGACGTTTTGCTTCCGCCGCGCCGAACGGATCGCTGCACCTACGCCGAAGAAGCCTAGGATGAGCATGGCCCAAGTGGCGGGCTCAGGGACTGCACCACTGGTTGCTAAGTTGAGCGACACTCGTCCATTACTGTTTACCCCACTAAGGTCAATTGATATACGACCATTTGCGAAGTTAACGCGACTAGAATCAAAATTCGAAAAGCCCGTAATCGAAAGATTGCTAAACGATTGAAAAGGGTTAGTGGAGTTCTCAAAACTGTAGACCAACGGGGTCACAAAGGAACTACCATTAGTCAAAAAGGTCGTGACCGTTAGGCCGTTGGCATCAAAATTGTAGGTTGAACTTGACCGATCAAACTCCAACCCTCCCGATACGATCGCGCTCGAAGTTCCTGAACAAGCAACCCCGTTCCGAAAGCAGTTCACTGTGTCCCCGATCAACGTCGCAGCACTCACAGGAGCAGAAAATCCTGCAACAACCGATGTTGCTATGAGATACGATAAAGCCTTCATGTTTCCCCCTTATGATGAAATACGATCCGTTGAGAATCGGCACACTCATGAGCCGGACTAAAAATTAGATAACTCGCCGGTCGCCAGAAAGGAAGTGTCGACGTTCTTTACAACGCCCGTCCCACTCCCCCGGTCACGGCCTAAGTCTTTGCGATCCTCTCGCCCACCGAATCTGGCCCACAAACGCCCAGCCCTGGCCACGCACGCAAGGGCTTGCCCGTCCGACCTTAAGCCTTGGCGAGCGGCTGCCAGATGTCTGGTTAGGGGTCGATTGCTGAATGGCGGGATTTTTCCAGAAACGGGGCAAAGCCGTCGTTCGCGGCCGGACTGGAGCCGTGGCGGCTGCCGACCAGACCTGGCCATTCACGGAGCCGTGATCGAATGTCCGGTTCCACCCCGATCGACACTAACGCGACGCCCAAGTTCTACTTCTTCTTTGATGACGAGTCGAAGGGGCAAGAAAGCAACATTTGGCCGAGCGGGGCAAACACGTTTGTGGCCTCGCCAGCCGAGTTCACGTTGGTAGAGTTCGAATCGAGGAAGGGGCGGCGCGAAGCGCGCGCCGGCAGCCTCAAAATCGCGGGCGCCAAGAGCGGCGTGATGGACAAGGACCGCATCCCCTTTAGCAGTAAGGAGGTGCGTCCGGGCCACTATGAGGTCACGCCTGCCGCCCCTCTGCCGCCGGGCGAGTATTGTTTCATCTTTTCGCTCGGTGCAGGCGGGACGAATAGCGCGATGACAGTGCCGATTTTCGACTTCTCTGTGCGCTAGAGTTTGTACGGGGCGGCTGCGACCAGGGTCGCGGTCCACCGCCCCGGCCCCCGCATGTTTGGGACAGAGGGGCCATCCTAGTCTAAGTTAGGCATGAGGGTCGCGCAACCTTGACAGCTTGGATTGTCATTGTGGCGATACGGTCGCCGCCATAGCGAGATCAGGCAATGCCGGTGTCAGAGCTTTGTAGTTTTGCGGATGCCTCGCTTCTGATCATCGAAACGGCGGCCAGCTATCCCGGCCTCCGCAGTCAAGCGTCTCACCCGCGATTGGTCTGCGGATCTGGTCCTCCGCCGATTGTGCCCCCTTCACCCGTGCGCGCGATCGGCGGACAACCATCTTCTACGGAACCAAGCACCCTCCTAACTGTCTCCCGAAGCGCGATGGGACTTGCTTGCAGTGGCGGGAATTGCCACCCGTCCAACTGTCATTCTCCGACGATCAGCGTTCAGCTGAGTCGCCGACCAGATCCAGATGCTCGTCGAGCGCTAGCCGGCCAGCGGTGAGCTCTCGATCAGGCAAAACAGCCAGCTCTACCTCTATCTAGTGGCAACCGATGCCCGCATCGCGCTCCTGACGAACGGCGTCGTCTACCAGTTCTTCACCGATGCGGAGAAATGCCCTCCGATTAGCGAATAAGTCGTCGGCAGCTTTCGACCCAGAGGCGGTCATAAGTGATCATCAGATCGGGCGGCGGCTTCCGCCGAAAGCCGCCATGCGGCCTTCGGGAGCGCGCATCGGCCCCGCTCATTGCCGCAAGTCGCTGACAACCCGCCTTGCGCGCTCTTCAAACCGTGCGGCGGTGCGCGACCAGATGCCGCATGAAGCGGCCATCGTCATGTAGGCGGACCCTCTCGAAGCGGTCCGCCAAAAGGTCGATGAAGCCCGTAGCCGGCGGGCTCAGCATCCTGTGAAATCCGCCCCGGTCGCGGTAAATCCAGTGCTGGCTGTGCCCCACCCTGCGGGCGCGAAATCCCGTTTCTGCGGCGAAGCGGGACGCGTTGAAGCTTGGGATCGCCTCGATCGGCAGCACCTCGATGTAGAGCGAACCACCCGGTGCCAAGCCCGCCACGGCCCGCTCGATCATCCGCGCCATCTGCTCCCATTCGGCAAGGTAGCAATAGGCGCCCCAGAACAGTGTCACGAGATTGAAGCTCCCCGGTTCGGGGGCGAAGGCGCGCAGATCGGCCTCCATGAAGACCGCATGCGGCGCGGCCGCGCGGGCCATGGCGAGTTGCGCCGGGCTCGCATCGACGCCGGTCATGCGCGCACGGCCGGCCATGCGCGCGAAGTGCCACGCCTGACCGCACGCCAGATCGAGCCATCGCGTTTCACTTCGATCCCCGATCAGGAAATCGAGGATTGCAAGATTGGTCGCGTGTTTCTCCGGCCAGCGGTCGATATAGAGGGGCCCATAGGCTTCGCAGTAGTCGCCGTCGTATGTTGCGCCGCATAGGGTCATCGACAGGTTGCTCCCTCGACGAGGTGCGGGACGCTCTGGCAAGCGCTCGCCGCAGGTTTGAGATAGAGATAGGCGCGATCGCCTGACGGGCGGACCCGGACACCAAGGAATGCGATCTCGGCATCCTCGCCGGCAAGCATATCTCCGGCGCCGCGCACGAAGGCCGGCGAGAGATCGCAGAACCGGCCCAGGATCTCGAGGCTAGCGGCAAGGTCGAGGCCGAGGCAGTGGTTGCACAGGTCGATCTTGCTGCCCCGGCCGCTGCCGAGCACCGCGAAGGTGCTGCACAAGGTCATCGCGCCAAGCGGCGCACGCGCCAGCGCCGTCGGGGGCGAACCCGGCGAAAGGGCCGGCGGCTCGAAATTGATCGCTGGCGGCAGCGGCGTCCCGCCCCGCGGTTTCCAGTAGATGTTGATCGCCAGATCATCGCAGCGCGATCCCTGAATGCTGTAAGCCTCGACTGCCCCGTATGCGTGGATCGCGGCAATTGCCGCGCGGTGATGATCCAGCCCCGCCGCCGCAATCAGGCGCGTGCATTGGATCTGCGGAGCGCGGCCCCGGGCGGTGACGTAGATGCCGACCCCCGCGGCACCGGGAAGCGCAGCCAGCCAGATGTCGCCGCTGCGCCGCTCGCAACCCTCTTCGAAGGAAGGCGCCAGCGCGGCCATGAACCTGCGGCAGCGCGCGGCGGCCGCGCTGCTGCACCGGTGGGCAATCCGGTCGAAAGCGGCGAGGTTGCGACCGACACGATCGGCCTCGTCACGGCCGAGGCGGAACGGATCGACAATCAGGCGCACACTGGCGTCGGCGCCGGCGTCGGTGACGGCGATCTGGTAGGGCGCGCCGTCATTGTTGAGGGTCGATCGCCAGCTTTGCGGATCATCGTCGGGCCGAAGCATCGCGAACAGCGCGCTGGCCCCGCGGCCGGATGGGATCGCGGCCTCAGCTCGGCGCAGCAAGCTCACAGCCGCGTCCATGCCATGCTCCCATCGGATACGGGGCCGGAACCGACTATCGCCAGCGCTGCGCCCGCCAGCACCAGATTGCGAATGGCGACCGCGGTGCCCGAGGTGTGGCTGGCAAGCAGCGGACTGCAGCGGCACTCGAAGGGCTGGCCGCGCTGGGCCAGACGCCCGGCCAGAGCGCCGAACAGCAGGAGCAGCGCGACCGCCGCGAGCGCGCCGATCGCCACCATCTCGCGGGTCCAACCCAGAAGCATCACCAGACCGATGAGGATCTCCGCTGTCGCAAGCCCGCCGGCGGCCAATGCGACCACGAGCGGATGACGCAGCCCGTGAAGGTGCATCATCCGCTCGAGGCTGGTGCGCCGGAGCAGTTTCGAGACCCCGGCGCTCAGGAAGATCATGCCGATGATCGCGCGCAGCCCGGCAATCGCAAGGCTCGGGGCATGCAGGAGCGCATCATCGAGCATGGTCGCGGTTCGCTCAGGGCATCTGGACAAGGATGGCCGAGCCGATCGAACCGTTGGCACCGTTCATGCCGGTCGCGCCGGGGGTTCCCGGGTTGCCCTGCGCGGCGCTATTGCCGGTCCCGCCGCGCCGCCCGCCCTGACCGGGGACGCCGCCGGGCCCGCCGGCGCCGCCCGTGCCGCCCTGGCCGCCGCCGACCACGGCGGTGTAGCTCGGTGCCGGGATGCCGATGGTGTAGCGGATCACCACGGTGCCGCCATTACCGCCCTTGCCGCCGTTGCCGCCGCGTCCGCCTGCAGCGCCGTCGCCTCCGCGCCCGCCGTTCTCGTCGGGCTCGCAGCCGTTGCCGTTGCCACCATTGCCGCCATTGCCGCCTGCGCCACCGGGACCGCCCGCGCCGCCGTTGCCGCCATTGCCGCCGGTGCCTTCAACGTTGAATCCGGTCAGGAACTCCGCGATCGAAATCGTCAGGGAACCGCCGTCCTGTCCGCTGAAGCCATCGGTGCCGTTCGATCCGGGCGAGCCGTTGTTGCCGGGTCCGCCGACCGTGCCCGGGTCATCGCCGTCCCAGTGACACTCCGCATTCTGGCCCTGACCACCCGTGCCGCCCTGCTGTCCGGCAGTACCGTTGGTTCCGTTGGCACCGGGGGTGCCGTTGAGAATGATGTTGTAAGCCATCGTCCATTTCTCCTTCTGGCGGTTCAGAGCCCCTTGAAGCTCGCCGCGAAAACCGTTGAGTGGCTACCCGACTTGAACTTGATGCGCCCTGTGTTCTCGACCGTGATATGGTTGGCGAACAGGGCGTTCGAGTTGACGTTGAGAGTCGCGCCCCGGGCGACGTAGATGTCCCGGAAGAGGAAAATCGGCAGCCTGATCTTGATCGCCTTGATCCACTTGTCGACGGCCTCGATCTGCCGGTCATCGATGTTCCGGCTGTCCCCGAACACATACTTGGCACTGATGTCGTAGAGGCGCCGGACGTTCGACACGTCGCGGAAGGCGTCCTCGGCAAGCACCAGCGGCGGGATGCGCCGCGACAGGCGCACGCCTGCGTCGGGGAGAGGGTTGTCGAAGATCGGTTCACGCACGACCGGATCGATCTTTTCGACCGCATCGTCGGGCACGCCCATCACCTGTTTGATGTGCCGGATGGAATCGAGCGGCAGCATGGTGAGGTGTTCTTTGAAGCGGTCGTTGCGGGGATCGAGGTCGAGCGTTTCGCCGCCATCGACCGTCAGATCCTCCAGATTGCGGGCAGGATCGAGCCCGATCGACTTCAGTCGTTCTTCAACAGTCAGCTGTGGCATCACGGCCTCCTTCCGATGAGGTGCGCGCCAGTCTCGTAGTGCGAGCTGGCGTCGCACAAGAAAACCATCCGCAAAATGCGGACAACGTTATCAATTTACCGTTAAGCGAAGTGCTGTCAGACGCCGACTCAAAAATATTGGAGTGATCGACTCTGCTTGTTTTGGTTATCTCGGAACTATCTTTTCTGATTGTATGAATCCGACACCAAAATAACTCTTTTATTTCTTCTTTGTTAGAGGTTTTAGCTAATTATCTTATAGAATTTCGACATATTTCTTTTGAAGTCGAGCCGAGACGATGTGTACAGAAGCTAACCCACCGAAGCGTGGCAGCGCCGCCAGGAGTTTCGCCTGCCACGTACATCGGCCCGTACGACGCGCGCAGCGGTGACTGACCGTGCGATCGCAGCGATCCACGGCCCAAGCAGGCTTGCGCCAATATCTGGCAAAGCGGGTCATTCAGCGCGCTGATCGCCATCGGCAGCAAAATCGCAGCATACGTCGGCAGCTGCCGCCCCAAACCCCGTCATTCCCGAGCATCAACGACAATGTCTGCTTCCGCCGAGAGCCGCGATACAGCTCTCGGGAGCGCGAGGCGCACGCGCTTATGACCGAAGCTGGGTGGAATGCGGAACGGCGGCTTTCAGGCGCTATCTGAGCGGTGTCTCACCTGCATTCTGCGGCTCGCCAAAGCTGGCTTCACGGCACCAGACTATTGGCTTTCTTGGCGGCCAAAGCTGGAAACCAGAATGCCGGCGAGCCCGTTCATCACAGTCTCGTAATAGGCTCCGCGGAAATGCCGGTCGTAACGCTCGACGGCCGCATCGATCTGGGCGCGCGGATACATTCGGCCGCCAACCATCAGGAACCGCCAATCCCGCACCGCTGCCAGATCGGGACGCGCGCCCTTGGGCAAGATCAGCAGGTCGGAAAAATTGCCCACCGCGATGCGGCCAATCCTGCCCGGGTCAACATGGCGGCCATTGACCACCGTTGCAGCGCCGAGTGCCGCTTCATCGCCGCCAAAGGCATCGGAGAGCATCGCCAGCTGGAGATGCAGGGACTCGCCCGGCACGACATAGGGCATGACCACATCCGTTCCCGCCAGCACATCGATACCTGCCAGACGGGCCTTGCCGACAAAGGCGAGTTCGGCTGCAATGCCATCAAGGTCGGCTGCGACGGCCTCGGCACCTTCGGGGTGCGCGACGATCATCGGCCACGCCTGCTCCCAGAATGCAGGGAGATGGCGGAGGCCTTCGGTCGGAGGGAAGCGCTGCCGGTCCGATGCCGTCAGTCGGGCTTTCTGGTTCGCCTGCGTGGGCAGGATCGCAAGCCGATTGACCTTCATCAGCGCCAGCAGTTCGGCGATGTCGGCTTCGGTCATCGCGGACACATCCTTACTGCGATAATCGAAGTCCGAAGGCGGCGATCTGCGCAGATAGGGCAGGCCGGTGAAATGCTGGACCTCGAAATCGGACACATCGCGCAGGTTCACCGCGTGCGGCGTATGGCCAACGAGCGGGAGGCCTTGCCGCTTTGCCTCGGTCGCGGCTGCCGTAAAGGCATCCCGGGACAGGCCCGTATAGGCCTTGATGCAGCTGGCACCGCTCGCCTTGAGGGTCTTTACGGCGCTGACTGCCTGCGCCCCCCCTTCAATCCGCAAGGCGCTGGGCCAACTTGACTGCGCGCCATCCAGCACCGGGCCGCAGCGATACATCCTCGGGCCGGCAATCCGCCCGGCCGCAATGTCGGTTTGCAGATCGGCGATGCTGTCATCGGTCTGGCCAAGATCGCGAACGCTCGTCACCCCGTATTTCAGGTAGAGCAGGGAAAACAGGCGCTGGTTGCCGATTGCGAGTTGGGGCGGCGTGTGGATGTGGGCGTCGATCAGGCCGGGCATGACGATGCAGTCCGGGCAGATCGGAGGATCGTCATCCGGGCGACTGGGCCGGATTTCGGCAATGCGCCCGTCTTTGACGATGATGGTCTGATCGGGCCGCAAGGGCTCGCTCGGGTTCCAGATTGTGACCTGCGCAATCATCCGGTCTGAACGCGGCGGCACCGGAACTTCGGGAGGCAACAACATCCAAGCGCCCAACGCCATGGCCAGGGCCAGTGCCCCAAGGATGCCCGACGACCAAAAGCCAACACGCCTCACGAGGTCTGTCACTCCTTGTGGGAGGCCAAGGCAGCTCGCAGTGCTTCACGGAAGCGCTCCGGCTGATCGAACATGACAAAGTGGTAGGACTCCTCGATCACCCGGAACTCCGCCTGCTCAAGACCTCTATAGGCATCGCGGTAAAGCGGCTCGACCAGCGTGCTGGGAGCGAAGCGATTGGCGGCAATGATGATCGTGACAGGCGGCTTGACCTCGGCAAGGCGCGAACGCAGGTCCGTCGTCATGAGCTTGTGCACAGCCCCGGCGAAGGTCGCCCGGTCGCTGGCCAGCGACCATCCCACGACCTTTTCGTGATAGGCCGGGTCGCGCACAAGCGACTGCACGCCAACGCGCTGGCTCGCAGCGAAAGATGCCGCATCCTGTGCCAGCAAGGCGGAACGCATCGCTTCAGCCTGACGGGCGACGCGCTCCGGCGTTGCGGCAGGATCAAAGATCAAGGGAAAGAAGGGCAGCGAATCGACCACAACCAGACGGTCAATCCGCGAGGGCTGCGCGGCTGCAAGCGTAAGGCCGAGAAAGCCGCCCAGCGAGTGCCCGACATAAGCGGCGCGTGCGACACCCTGACAGTCAAGGTGCCGGATGATTTCCGCGCGGCTGCGTTCGAGCAGGTCAGCCGGGTCTCCTACAGGCGAGCGCCCGGCAAAACCTGCGATATGGACAAGGTGGAGCCGATAGCTTCCCGCAAAGCTCTCACGAAGATCCGACCAGACCTCGGGGGAGGAACCCAGACCGGGCACGAGGACCACGTCCGGGCCCTGTCCGACAATCTCGAAATCTGGGCAGGACATGGGCTCACCCGATGCACCCGCGGCCTGCGCTGGCGCGGCGTTCAACGAAATCAGTGCCGCACACGACAGCAAAAGTCGTAAGCTGGAAGTCATGCTTCGTCTCCGTCTCTCAGAAAGATTGACTCGATCGCGAGACCGAACGTGTCGGCGATCTTGAAGGCGAGCGGCAGGGAAGGATCGTATCGTCCCTTTTCGATCGCGTTGACGCTTTGACGGCTGACACCGAGCCGGTCCGCAAGATCCTGCTGGCTCCATCCCCGATCAGCGCGCAGTGCCTTGAGGCGATTGTTCATTCCTCAAGCGCCTCACGCCTTGCGACAAGAGAATTGCCGATGGCGCCTAGCCCCAGACCGACGAACCAGAAAAAGGCCGTCCCGAAACCCCCGGTTCCAGGGCTCACCACGTCGTAATTCTGCAGGAACTCCCACACCGTCATGATGCACAGGCAAAAGCTGGTCGCGAAGAGCACCTGTCTGATCAACGTATGCCGCATGTATTCGTCGCTTTCCTCCGCGAGCAGGCGAAAGATAGTCCAGAATACGCCAAGGATGGGAAGTGCAGGCAGGCTCGCCAACACCCACGCGGCAGCGCCTAGTGGCGGGTCGATCCGGAATATGTAGCCGACCCCGAAGATCAGCACGATGTAAAACGCGAGACACACTGCCAGGCGTTTAGTGTAGCGCTTCATGGCGGGAGAGCGATAATGCACGCTGGGAACTCCACTAACCCGATGGAAAGCGTCCTTTACTCCGCTGGCGCTTAATGTCAAGCTAGCTTTCCATCAACTCGACGCGAAGTGTCAGCTTAACGCATCAGCCAAGCGATGAGATCTCGTCCGAATTGGGGTCGGTTGTTGAACGGCAACAATCGGGAACCGCTTCCGAATTAACCGCCATTTGTGATGCGATCACCGCGATGTCGGCTTCTGGCAAAGCCGGTCATCCATAAGGCTGATAAGTAAGGGCAGAAATGTCCCAGATCCGGTCATCCGGGGCTGAACGGAGCACCTATCCGCCTTTGGACGATTGAAAGTGCAGCTAACATGACGAGGTGAGGGTGCTGGTCACTGACCAAGATGGAGACCTCGAAGAACCGGCTGTTTTTGGCCTCACGGCGGCGCGAGAGGCGTGATCGAGGCTTTGGGTCCGTGAAGGCTGGCATTTCCGGCCTCGTTCCTTGGGTTTTGGCGCTGGAGCGCCGCTCGGCGCCCCGTTTTCCTGCTATGCGGGCGCACCTCGTCCCTCGAGCCATGCGAGGCGCTGGAAGCTGTAGACCAGGTTCGCCATGCCGATTTTGACGCGGGCACGGGCGACGCCGATGGTGCGGATGAACAGACCCATCCGGTGTTTCTGTCCTGCGAACACGTGCTCAACCGCCGAGCGAACAGCAGAGCGCTTGGCATTGGCTCTGACGATGTGCTGGGGCAGCGGCCGGCGCGGCATGCGCTTCTGGTAGATGTTGCTCTTGAACATGCCGCGCTCGAGGAACGCCTCGTTCTTCTTCGAGCGATAGGCCGTGTCAGCCCATACGCCTGAACCGGTATTCTGCTTGCTGATGAGCTCAGGCAGCCGTACACCGTCATGGGCGTTGGCCGCGCTGGCATCCAAGGTCCGGATCAGCCCGTGAGTACGGTCAATGCCGATGTGGTTCTTGTAGCCGAACATCGGGATGGCAAGATCCACCGGCTTGAAGCTCCTGAGATCAGCACCCTCCTTCACCTTGGCCTTGGTATACTTCAGGCTCCAGCGCGCATCGCGGTCCTTTTGACGGAGGGCGAAGCCTTAGCTCGAAGCCAACATAGCGCGAAGTGGAGAACATTTGAGACTGCAACTTCAGACTGCTATTAATCGCCCAACGTACGTCTGAGGGGAGAAAAGCGGTCCCCACCCGCATACAGTTTTTCCGCCCCTGAGGTAGGACCCGCAATTTTCCCGCCCCCCGTGGTACTTTGTTGCTCAGAGGCTCGGCCGGCACAGTCTTCGCGCGGGCGGCGGCGAGAGAGTTGGCGCGGGCTTGGGGTTAAGGGCGCGGCGCACGGTAGGGACGGATCGCCAAGCCCGACGCCCAGCTTGAGGGCGGGTGGCGGAATGGAGAAAGCTGTGCGTACTTCAGCCTTAGAATGAGGGTACGAGCTCTAACTTGGCTTCGTTCTTCCGCTCAATAATTGGCTCGGCTGCTGTTGTGATGCGAAAGATCACCTCCCGTTCGACAGCCGGGCTTGAGGGCGGCAGACGGTATTTGTCGCGTGCAAAATCCTCCCGATTAAGTACGCGACAAAGCCTCCCAAAAATTGGAGCGTGCAGGCTGTCAAAAATCAGCAAATCCTGAAGCAAATTCGCGAGGGCGTGCCGAACGTCAGGGTCCAACGCAGCAACTTGCTCCTTCACCCGGTCCGCGTCGTCATCGACCCGGGCACGCACACCCAGCTTTGTTTTCAGCGAGTGAACAAGTACCGAGTTTACGAAGCAACCGCAGCCGGTCATCACTGCGAACGCAGCCACCATAGCCGCAATCTCATCCGGCACCTTGTCGTTGTCGACTATGGATTGTGCAGCGGGGGCGATACGCTCCCAAACCTTCTCCGAGGCGAGCACGTCATATTCTGCGATGCGAAAGTAGATGCCAAGGACAAAGGACGTGGCAGCTAAGAATGCCGCGAAAGTCAGGATCAACGTCATGCTTCTCCCCTTTCTTTTGCCTTGCCTCTGGCGCGGCGGCGAGCACGCTTGCTCATGCCGCTAGTTATCCTTTCAACGTCCTGAACGCGCTTCTGATCCTGCTGGCGCACCGATCCACGGTACTTCACCCACGACGGCCCAACACCGCCTGGAAGTAATATAAGTACCACGAGAACGCAAACAATGAGTATAGCCGATCCTACGGGGTGCGTCTCCATCAGGCGTACAAATCCCTCGGCCTCCCGCGACCAACTGTCTGGTGACGGAACTGTGCCTTCGATTTTTACGCTCACCCCTGACATTTTTGCGACAAAGCATAATCAGCTAACGATTCCAAGTGCTACGCAGCCCGCCGCCAATCCCCCGCCCAAGTGCGGCTCTGACGGTTAGCCGTCGTACCGAACACCAGCTTCATCGCCTGCCCGCCGTATCATCGGGTCGCATGCCTTTCGAGGGCTGGAAGCGAGTTGGCATGGTGCTGGGGGTGCAGCGGCGGTTCACCGATCCGATGTGCCAGCCGCCCGGCCTAGAGGGAAGATGCGGCCGCTCAAGACCGACTCAAACCGACTCCTAATTCCGGCGCGGCGGAGCGTCAGAGGGAGAGCGAATTGGGGCACAATCTTCACGCTTGGCGCGGGGGACGGCCGTCGGAGTGTTGCTTTTCCTAAGTCACGGCAGACCAAACACCAGCGCCAAACGCCGCTATTGAGCCCGCTGCCAGGCTGGACGAAATCGCGACCTGCTGCTTCAAAATCGG